>NZ_CAJNOB010000002.1 GCF_905250085.1 Candidatus Methylacidithermus pantelleriae | reverse complement strand
TTTTTTGCAAAAAGGAGAGCTCCCAACGGGACCCTTACCTATCATGACGCAGCCGCTCCCGCCCGCATGGCTTCCGGAACTTCCACGAGCCGACCCGTTGTTACGTCGTAGACAAAACCGTAGATCGGAATGGTCTTAGGAACCAACGGGTGATTTCGGATGCGCAACACATCATCCACCACACTCTGGTAACGGTCTTCAATGCAGAGCCAGTCAATGAAATCCCCTTCGACAGAACCAGGCCCGCTTCCTACATCCTTCCAGGACGTTCCATCAAATTGGGCAGGTTCAAGACTCTGCCGGAGAAGTTTCCGCATAATGGAATCGGTAAAAGTTTCCATGCCGCAATCGGTGTGGTGGATGACGAACCATTCCCGTGTCCCCAAAAGCTTGTAGGAGATAACCAGGGACCGAATAGCGTCATCACTTGCGCGACCACCTGCGTTTCGAATCACGTGAGCATCGCCTTCGGAAAGTCCTGCGAACTTGGCCGGGTCGAGTCGTGCGTCCATGCACGTAAGGATGGCAAAACGGCGTGCAGGGGGCATAGGTAGGCGTGCTTTTTCTCCAAACGTTGCTGCGTAGCGCTGGTTAGCATCCAGTACTTCTTGAAGGATCGCACTCATGAGATACCTCCTTGGTTTTGAACGGTGGTGGATTTTGGGCTAACTCAGCTGTGGTTTTTTGTCAAACACTGGGCATGGCCATTTGTGTTTGAGGGATCCAGATGTCGTCATCCTTGCCGGGACCAGCAAAGTAGTAGCTTCTCTCTGGAAACGTGGATCATCCTTCCGCCGAGACATCCTTTGTGGCTAAGGTAGGGGAAAAGAATCTATGCCAGGGGAGGCTCGGATTATTATTGCGGGGGCTGGCTTTGGTGGGCTGGCAGCGACGCGGATTCTGGCACGAGCACACCAAAAGGTAACCCTTGTAGATCAGGCGAACTATCATCTTTTTCAACCGTTACTCTATCAGGTAGCTACGGCGGGGCTGGCGGCCACCGAGATTGCAATTCCCGTCCGATCCATTTTTCGAAGGTATCCGTGGGTAGAAGCCCGGATGGACACTGTCGTGGGTGTGGAGCTAGACGCGAAACGGCTTTTGCTTTCTGGCGGTTACCTAGAATTTGACTTTCTCATTCTGGCCCTGGGTGCAGTGACCAACTATTTTGATCATCCAGAATGGGAAGCGTATGCTCTGAGCTTAAAATCCTTGGAAGACGCGATTGAGATTCGTTCTCGTATTCTTTCTGCCCTCGAGAAGGCGGAATATGAGAAGGATGCTGCAAAGCGCGCAGCTCTTCTAACGATCGTGATTGTAGGAGGAGGCGCCACCGGAGTGGAGATGGCTGGTGCAGTCGCAGAGCTTACCCGCCATGCTTTGCGAGGAGAATTTCGTCACATCGATCCCGCACGAACACGAATTGTCCTTTTGGAGGCAGGACCCAGGATCCTCCCCACACTTCCGCCCGACCTTTCTTCCAAGGCGCAGGAGTTTTTGCAACAACTCGGAGTGGAAGTCAGGTTGCGTTCTCCGGTAACGGCTTTGGGAGAAGGCTGGATAGAAATCGGCGCGCAGAGGATCGCGGCTGGAACGATCCTTTGGACGGCAGGGGTGAAAGCGAATCCTCTGGGAAAGGCTTTTGGGCTTCCTGTGGAGCCCAATGGAAGAGTTTTGGTGAACCCCGATCTTTCGGTTCCTGGGTATCCTTATCTTTTTGTCATCGGTGACCTAGCTGCGGTGCGTGATGCTTCCGGGAAGCTTATTCCACAAGTAGCTCCTGCAGCGATCCAAATGGGGGAGCATGCAGCTCGAACGATCCTTGCCGAACTTGAAGAAAAAAACACACTCCGCAAGCCTTTCCGTTACATCGACAAGGGAACCTTGGCAACGGTGGGGCGCTCTATGGCAGTAGCCAAGATCGGGTGGATACAATGTGCAGGATGGATCGCCTGGATTCTCTGGCTTTTCGTCCACTTGATTAAACTTATTGGTTTTCATAATAAAGCATTGGTCCTTTTTGAATGGACATGGTCTTATCTAACCTTTCGAAAGGGGGCTCGCGTAATCCTTCGGTACCACAGGCCAAGCAGAGCGGATAGCGCGGGAAAAGCCAGTTGACCAAGCGAAGGTGATCGAAAGGCTTCTCCATTGTGAGGGAAGGAAACCATTCGGGCAATAAGCCATTGAAAACGGTTGCGATGAGCCAAGGCCCACCTCGTATCCTGAAAGCTCACTGGGTTGCCTTTCAGGGGGTAGCTTTTGGGATAGCTTGGGTTCTTCCTTACTTTCTTACAAATGTGTTTTTCGAGGAGTCCTTGTGAACGGTACGGACGGCAACAAAGACTCCCGTGAAGGACTTCGTCCAGAATGAGTGTGTCGACGGGAGGTGAGGCCATGGGGCTCTCTTAAGGGCTGGCCATTGAGTGGTGGGAGGTAAGCGCGTTATTGCGTCTCTTCATGCAGGATCCACTGATCGCGGGGACGCGACAGAAGCTGAGCGAGCTAGCGGGTCGTTAGGGAATCCTTGTGTTTTTCGCGCACACCATCCGCATCCGTTCGATTCTGCTACGTCGCAAAAGCGATGATGTGTCCAGGTGCATCCTCATTTGTAAACAAATGATAGGAAAAGGAAACGAAGCCCTCAAAACTTTGCACATCCGACCAAAGATAGCGCGTCATCAGCTGCAGCCCTTCTTCTTCTGTACCCGGTTTTAACCAGGTATCCTGGACTATGGTGATCATCTTTTTTTGTTCCGCTTTCGATTTCTCTTTCCCTAATGCCATAGGGTTGGACCGAGCCACCTCAGAGCCGGTTTTTTTATCCAACAATCGATTGGTACTCTTAAGGGTAATGACACATCGTTTTCGGTCTTACAATGGTAGTTTTTTGCCTTCGTTTTTGGGGGTGCTAGGATAAAAAAACACACATGTCATGACCGGGTTTCGCATGGAACGGGCCTAACGTAAATGGCTTGCTCCCTCGATAGCTGGATGGGCGCTACCCTGGATGCCAGTAGGATTTTTAGGATTGTTTATGAAGGATCTCTCCCAGGGCTTCCAACAGACGTTCCACGACAGAGATTCGGGCGTTTTCTCCCATTAGCCCAATCCTCCAAATTTTCCCACGCAAAGGGCCAAGCCCAGCCCCGATCTCGATGCCGAAACGCTCGAGAAGCACTTTTCGCACGTTGGCTTCATCGACTCCTTCGGGCACTTTGACAGCGTTAAGCTGCCACAAGCGATGGCCTTTCTCCGAAGCAAATTCTAAACCCAGCTCTTCTAGCCCCTGGCAAAGGCGAAGGTGGGCTTGTTTATGCCGCTCCCACCGTGCCGGAAGACCTTCTTCCAGCACCAATCGCAGCGCTTCGTGCAGGCCATAGATCGAGCTGACAGGAGCGGTGTGGTGATACGCCCGTTCTTTCCCCCAGTAGGCTCGAAGGAGAAAAAGATCAAGATACCAGCTTGGACAGGGATGCTTACGATTTTGAGCTACCTCTACGGCCCTGGGACTCAAGCTGACCGGTGCTAAACCTGGCGGGCAACTCAGGCATTTTTGTGTTCCGCTAAAGGCGGCATCCACTCCCCATGCGTCCAGGTTTACTTCCATTCCTCCCAAAGAGGTGACTGTGTCGACTAAAAAAAGAGCTCCGTTTTCATGAACGAGCCGACCGATTGTTTCCACCGGATTCCGGACTCCGGTAGAGGTTTCTGCGTGCACCACCGCTACGAGTTTAAAAGGCCGTTCGCGTAACACGCTTTCAAGCTCGGTGGGATCGATCGGTTGTCCCCAAGGGGCTTCGATGCGACGCACGATTGCGCCCAAGCGAGATGCCATGTCAACCATTCTTTCACCGAAAAGGCCGTTGACACAGATCAACACCTCATCCCCGGGTTCAATGAGATTGGTAAAGCAAAACTCCATCCCTGCACTTCCCGTACCACTAGCCGGAAAGGTCATCTCGTGGGACGTCTGAAACACCTTCCGCAGCATTTGTTGTACTTCTTCCATGATCTTGAGGAAAAAAGGGTCCAAGTGACTGACCAGAGGGCTGGCCATGGCTGCCAAAACAGACGGAGCGACGTTACTCGGTCCCGGCCCTAAGAGTAATCGTTTGGGCAAGAAAGAAGTCAGCGGTGAGCGTAGGTCCATCCAGGGCTTTACTTGTAAAGCTTCTGGCGCGGGTTTGGCAAGGTTGCAATCTTCTAGAAGGAAAATTCTTTCTTTTGCGCTTGCCGGGGTTTTCCAGAACTTAGATCCTAAGGCGGGTTTAGGGATTTGCTTCTCTCATGGAAGGCATGAGTTTCTCTCTTTCAGAACGGCAGCGAAAGGCTTTAAGCCGAATCGTCGGGGAGTCCCATGTCCTTTGGCGCGAAGAGGATCTTTTGGTGTATGAATGTGACGCTTACACCCTAGAAAAACATTTGCCTACCGCGGTTGTCCTGCCCGGCGATCCGCGTGAAGTTCGCGAGGTAGTACGGTTCTGTGCGACGGAAGGGCTTCCCATCATTCCGCGAGGTGCGGGCACAAGTCTTTCAGGATCCGTAGCTGCCGTAGGAGGGGGAGTTGTGGTGAGCCTGTCCCGAATGAGACGGATTTTATCCATTGACCCTCGTAACCGGCGGGCGCTGGTAGAAGCCGGCTGCGTCAACCTTCATCTTACCCAGGCTGCCTCCCGGTACGGGCTTGTCTTTGCTCCGGACCCTTCGAGCCAAGGTGCCTGCACCATTGGCGGCAATGTGGCTACGAATTCTGGGGGTCCGCACACTCTACGATATGGGGTTACGACCAATCATGTATTGGGTCTGGAGCTTGTTCTTTCCGACGGGCAGACCGTGTGGCTAGGGGTGCGCCCGGAAGAAGGAGATGATGCTCCTGGTCTTGACCTTCGAGGGGTGGTGATCGGTTCGGAAGGAATGCTGGGAATCGTCACCCAGGTACTCGTTCGACTTATCCCACCACCTCCAGCCCGGAAGACCCTCTTGGTTGCATTTCCGTCGGTCACGGAAGCGAGCCGTGCGGTGAGCGCGATTATCGAAGCAGGTATTGTTCCTGGAGCTCTCGAGATGATGGATGAGCTTATCATTCGCGCCGTAGAAGCGACCTACCAGTTTGGGTTCCCGCAGGGGGCCGGAGCGGTCCTCATTATTGAGTTAGAAGGGGTACCTTCGGGTTTGGACCGCTTAGCAGCCAAGGTCGAGGATCTCTGTCGTAAAGCCAATGCTTGCGAGGTCCGGGTCGCCACAACGGAAAAAGAACGAAACCACCTCTGGAAAGCCCGCAAGGGGGCTTTTGGAGCGGTCGGAAGGATAAGCCCCAATTATCTTACCCAAGACGGGGTCGTGCCCCGGTCGCATCTCGCGGAGATTACAGGGTGGATCGAGGCTTGTAGCAAAAAATATGGAGTAACCATTGGCAACGTGTTTCACGCGGGCGACGGCAATATTCATCCCTTGATCCTCTACGATGAGCAGGATCCGGACCAAGTTCGCCGCGCTCTAGCCGCGGGTCGAGAGATTTTGGAACGATGTCTGGAGCTGGGCGGAAGCGTTACAGGGGAGCATGGGATTGGACTAGAAAAGATGGATCTACTGGAAAAGCAATTTGGTGCGGCCGAGCTAGCCCTCATGCAAGCGCTGCGCCGCGCGTTTGATCCCCAGGGGCGATGTAATCCCTATAAAATGTTTCCTAGCTCGCGTCGATGCGCGGACTTTTTTCCCAGACGTCAGATTGCGGCCTAAGAATCTTGGGGAAGGAATCGTCTCATGGTGCTTCGGGGTGGCAGCCTAGAGGAACTGTGCAAAGGCTTAGCGAACATGAAAGGTCACCGAGCGCGGGTGACGAGGATCGAGCTTTGCGGATGGGACCAAATCATTGAGTATAGGCCCGAGGATCTTACTGTAACCGTTGGCGCGGGAATGACTCTTTGGGCCCTTCAGCAATGCTTGGCCAAGAGAGGACAGTGGCTTCCCTTGGATCCAGCGTTTCCCAGCCGAGTCACGATAGGATCCTTGATTGCCAAGAATTCCTGCGGGCCTAGGCGGCTAGGTTACGGAACGGCTCGGGAGTGGGTTCTTGGCATGACAGTTCTTTTGGGCAACACACAGGTAGTACGCCTAGGAGGCAAGGTAGTAAAAAATGTCGCAGGCTATGACCTTCATCGATTGTTTGTGGGAAGTGGTGGCAGTCTAGGCGTCATCTTGGAAGTCACCTTTAAAGTTTTGCCGCTTCCGGAAAGCGAACTTTTTCTTAGGCTGGAAAGCTCTTCCCTTGAGGAAGTGATCGGGTGGATCGAGGTTCTTTTGGATCGACGCCCCAATTTTGTCGTGTGGGACTTGTACCGCTGGTCTGTGGCAGGAGAAGAAAGCCCGTATTGTATGGTTGTAGGTTTTGCTGGTCTCAGGGAAGAGGTAGAATGGGAATGGGAGCATTGGAATACGTTGGGTTTGGGAGGGAAACCTGGGAAACTTGACTATGAAGAAGCCTTCTGGCAGGCCTATCCGGCTGATTCTCTTTGTAAGCTTTCCGTTCTTCCCTCGCGACTTAGTGAAGTGCTCCCTGCTTTGGACTCGGCCAGTTTCCTTGTCCGGGTGGGAAATGGCATTGTGTATCACACTGCCCCGAGATTGGCTCGTTTTCAACGCCCCTTGGAGGCTAGCCTAGTCGATCTTCTTTCCCGGGTCAAAGCTGCGTTTGATCCCGACGACGTTTTACCGGAACTCCCCCATGAATCACTCACCAACCTCCTCTAATCCCCAAGGATTTCTTCCAGAACCCCAATGCGTTCACTGTGGGCTTTGTTTAGCCCACTGCCCCACCTATTTGGAGACCGGGGATGAAAATGAAAGCCCTCGGGGCCGCCTTTACCTCATGCGGGCTTTAGAGACGGGGCGGATCGCTCCGACGGAGCGAGTACTCGGACACTTGGATCTCTGCTTGGATTGCCGGGCATGCGAAGTGGCATGCCCGTGCGGGGTTCCGTACGGAAAACTTCTTGAACAAGCGCGAGAACGGTGGGGCGCGTCGCATGCTCATTCTTTTGTAGGTTCCTTGTGGGCCCATTGGGGTCCTTCATTCCTTTTCACGCGTCCTTGGGCCCTGCGAACCGCCGTACGGCTCGGCAATTGGGTTCGAGGAACCGCCCTGGAACGGCTTCTGCCGCAGAGTTTACGGGAGTCGCTTCGCCTGGTGCCGCGGCGTATGGGCACCCATCATCTTCCAGACCGAGCTCCCGCTTTCCCGGAAAAAGGAAAAATCGCTCTGTTTCACGGTTGCGTTACGCAATCGGTGAGCGGGTTTATCAATCAAGCGGCAATTCACATCTTAAATCGCCTTGGCTTCACGGTTGATTGCTGGAAAGGACAAGTGTGTTGCGGGGCTTTGCATGCTCATTCAGGGCAGTTGGCCCGGGCACGAGAGCTAGCCAAACGGAATCTAACCAGCTGGGAAGCCGCGGGTGGTTTGCCAATCGTCGTGACCGCAGCAGGATGCGGATCGATTCTTCGAGAATACGGAGAGCTTTTACGAGGGGAGGCGGCTTGGGCGGCCCGTGCCCGCTTGTTTTCAGAAAAGGTTTATGATCTTAGTGTTTGGCTTGACCAGCATGGGATTGACAAGCTGTTACGCGGGGTCAAGCCGCCTCCTTACCGGGTTACCTACCATGAGGCATGCCATTTGGCTCATGCTCAGCGCGTCCGCGAAGAACCCAAAAGGATCGTACAAATGGTTGCCGGTCCTAGTTTTGTCGAGTTGCCCGAAGCCGAGCTTTGTTGCGGAAGTGCTGGCGTGTATAACCTCGTGCAGCCCGCCATGGCTCGCCGGCTACAGCAAAGAAAGATTAACCACATTCGGACAACCGGGGCTGGGTGTGTGGTAACCACCAACCCCGGCTGCATGTATCAAATAGAAGCCGGCCTGGTTGAAGTCGGCATCACCGATGTCCGTGTCGTCCATTTGTCGGAGTTTCTCTGCGAAGCCCTCGCTGGAGGACACGCACCGTAATGGGCACTCGGCCGGCCAAATGCCCCTAGAGCACGTAGCCTTCTTCGCCGTGTTCTGTCGTATCAAGTCCCGTGATTTCTTCCTCGATTGCCGGCCGGAGTCCTACGGTAGAACGGACGACGAAGGCGGCGACCAAGGTTCCCACCAAGGCCAAAAGTACGGTAAGTAGCATGGCCTCGAGCTGGGCCACCCAAAGCCCGCCCTCGGTGACCAGACGAGCCAACCCATTTTTGGTCGCTGCATCTCCAATGAGGTTGGGGTTTGCCTGCTTGGTGGCAAAGACACCCGTAAGAAAGGCTCCGAGCGACCCACCTACTCCGTGGATCCCGAAAGTATCAAGAGCGTCGTCGTAACCAAGGGCCTTCTTTAGCTTGACACAAGCAAAGTAGCACACCACGCCTGCCAGCGCCCCAATGACCATGGCACCATTAGCTTCGACAAACCCGCACGCCGGGGTGATGGCCACGAGGCCCGCGACCGCACCGCTACAAAAACCTAGAAGACTAGCTTTGCCTCGCAACGCGTATTCCAAAAGGGCCCATGAAAAGGACGCCACCGCGGTGGCCAACGTGGTTGTAAGAAAGGCGTTTGCGGCAATCCCGTCAGCCGCTACTGCGCTGCCGGCGTTAAATCCGTACCAGCCGACCCAGAGCATTCCTGTTCCCGTCATCGTAAGAACAAGATTATGCGGCGGCATGGGTTCATTCCCATACCCCAGCCGTTTTCCGACAAGGTGACACAGCAAAAGAGCCGACCATCCGGACGACATGTGCACCACGGTGCCTCCGGCAAAGTCGATAGCCGGCACCGCGCACCGGGGATTCCAAACTCCATTGAGAAGACCGGTGGCTCCCCAAACCATGTGGGCCAAAGGAAAGTACACAAGGAACATCCATAGTCCCACCAGAAGCAGTACTGCCACGAATTTGGTCCGCTCGGCAATCGCCCCAATCATCAGAGCCGGTGTGATGATGGCAAACATAAGCTGGAACATGGCATAGGTCGTTTCGGGGACCCAATAGGAATAACTGGGGTTAGGGCGGGAGGTCACCCCCTTGAGGAAAAAGTGTTCCGCTCCTCCTAAAAACGGGCTTTGAAAGCTCGTCCCAAAAACAAGACTGTAACCCGCTACCCACCACAAAATCGTGACAAGCCCCGTTATTCCCAAACACTGGGCCAGAATCGAAAGGACATTCTTGGACCGAACCAGCCCTCCATAGAAAAGAGCTAAACCCGGAAGGGTCATGAAGAGAACCAGTGCTGACGATGCCATCATCCAGGCGTTATGCCCAGGACCAATGGACCCCTCACTAGGAGTTCCCGTTGGATCGCTATTGCTGAGATAGGCTTCTAGCCCGCGAACCCTTTGTTCCAGAGGAGGGACACTGGTGCCAGAGGTAGGGACAGCCACCTGTGCCGTTTCAGAGTAAAGAGTCGTCCACAAACTCAGGACGATAGACGCAAGGAACGCTGCAACTGCCTGGCGCCAGGTCGTTCGGCGCCACAGTGCCGGAATGTAACTCTTGTGGAAAAGCATGCAAAAACTCCTCCTCCCTTCTTAACAGGTTGCGTTTGGGTTCGGCGCATTCCGGCACGCAAAGACGCGGGCAAAACCTAAAAAGAGAAGGGCTTTCCCTTCAATAGAAAAACCGTTTCTGTTTGCGCTTTTTTTCGTTTGCCTTTTTTCAATAGGGTTAAGCGCTCCGAAGAGCGTTTTTTTGGAGACAACTCGTCCTCGGGAGCGTGAGAAACCGGGGAGTGAAGAAAAGAGTGAGGAGAATGTTTCGCAACCTGCCGTGAAGAAGGATCCCTCTTGGGTCAAAGAAGACAGGCAGAATTTACAGAATATCTTTTCAGTAAAAACCAGCGGGAGTTTCTTATCCCGTCTCTTTGCGTGTAGCCTACTGTGCTTTTTTCCGGCTTTTTGTGATGCCTGGGCTCTTAGCCTTTCGTCGAGCCAGCTACAGTGGATTGGACAGAAACTCTGGGAAAACGAATCGGGAGGCCAGTTGCGGGGTCTTGTGGAATGGAACGCCGGGGAAGATTTCCTGTCGCTGGGGATCGGGCATTTCATCTGGTATCCCAAGGGCCGCCGGGGTCCATTTGAAGAAAGTTTCCCCGAGCTTCTCGAGTTTCTCGTTCGAAAAGGCGTGCGTTTGCCTAGATGGTTAGCTGTAGGAGACCCTTGTCCTTGGAACAGTCGGCAGGAATGGTTGAAAGAAAAGGAAAGCCCCAAAGCGCAAGAACTTCGGTCATGGTTAGCGCACACGGTGGGTTTGCAGACCGAGTTTGCTATCGAAAGGCTGCGACGTTCCCTACCTAAGATGTTGGCTGCTGCGCCCGAAGGTCTTCGACCGCGGATCGAGCGGAATTTTTTCTCTCTGAGTCAAACTCCAGAGGGCCTCTTTGCGCTCGTTGATTACGTGAATTTTAAGGGAGACGGAACGTTACCAACCGAGCGGTATCGCGGTGAGGGTTGGGGACTTCTTCAGGTTCTGGAAGCGATGGGAGACGATTCTTCGGTTCGCTCCTTTTGTCAGGCTGCGCAAGCGGTGTTACGAAGAAGGGTGCGCAACGCGCCTCCGGAGCGTCATGAGGAGCGTTGGCTTACCGGCTGGTTACATCGGGTGAGCTGCTACCGAAACCCCGCAGCAAAGTAATGTGGTGGGATAATCGCGTTGGGAGTGGTTAGTTGGGAGAGGGACAAAAGCGGCCAATATGACATCCAGGATGAGAAGAGGGAAGCTTCTGCTTGTGGGCTCCGTCTGGTTGTCTTTTGGGAAACGTGACAACCGAAGATCCGAGCACCAGGCATAGAGCCGCGTTGTCGGAGAGTGTTTAAGCCGGAAGAGCGGCGCTGGGACTAACGCTCCCACAAAAGGTGATTGGCGTATGGATCAGCGTCTAAGAGTTGGACAGGCATTGCCACGCATGGGTGCGGGTTTGGGTTTGCACTAGATCCCAGCGACGGTACCCGCACGCGATGAGCCTAGGAGGGATGCGGTATTTGGTCTACTCTGTCGTTGGAGCTTGGAGCTCCTCGTGGGTAGAGTCGATCGAGGGAAGCTGGTCTTTACCTTTTGAGAGTAAGCGGACTTGGGAAAAGGGGAACTGCGGGAGGAGGAATAACCGCATTTTTTGCGAAAAAGAAATTCGCCCTACGCCAACGGGAAAGACTCAACCACTGCCAGGAGTAAAGTCCTCTACCCGGTTATTGGCGAAAGGGGACGTTTCTTGCGGTGGCAAGCAACCGGAGCACGCAGCAGTTTGGTGGCCAACGTCTCACTGGCTTAAGGAAATGTTTTGCGGGCCAACGTGTCTCTCGGCTTGAATCATGGGCTATGTTCCCTAGATCACAAAGAGGCTGAGGTTGGAGAAAAATGCGATTTGAGTACCCAGCAGTGGTTTTGGGGATTTTTCTCCTGAAAGACCTTCGGGATGGAGCAACCAAAGGACACCGAGCGGGCATGAAAATTCTTTTGGTACTTGCAGTTATTTTTTCTTCCCTGGCGTTTTGGGGGCAAAGACTTTTTTTGGTTTTAGGTCTTGAACCGGCCGGTATCGCGTTACCGGTGGGGAAAGCTATCAGTCTTTTGCTGGGGGCTGGATGTCTTTCCTTTGCGTGGCGCATGGAGTTACGAGAGCTAAGGAGATCTTTTTTCCCCCAAGCTCCTCAAAAGGAGCTTCTTATTCTCATGATAGCGACTGCATTGGTTCTTTTCTTTGCGTTGTTTGCCGCCGGCGAACTTCTCGATCAACTCGTAACTGGGCCGGTCCGCTAGAAAGGGTCCAAGCCAGAGCACCGGAGGCGTTAGCATCCGGCTTTTTGGGAAAGAAAGGGTGATCTAGTGGGCAGATAAAGGAGGCCGGGGCGAGCATTTTCCAATGACTATTTGGCACAAACGAACGCGTCACGGGATATCCTGGGAGCCTTTGCGTTTTTCTCGGGAGAAGGTGCGGGACCGCTGGTCAGTCTTTGTCAGGAAACAATGGGCTTGGGCTCTCTACGCCACGATTCTTGCCTGCTGCCTCTACCTGGGAAAAGGGGACGTTGGCTTTAACCCGGCAGATGAAGGTTTTCTTTGGTATGGAGTGGTTCACACAGCCGGTGGGGAATTCCCAGGGCGTGATTTTCAGGCTTACGATCCTGGGCGTTACCACTGGCCCTTCCTTGGGTAAAGGTTTTTGGAGAACGAATCCTTTCCCTGCGCCGTTTTCTTTGTGTGGTTACTACTATCGGAATTTGGTGTGGGTTGGCAGTGGCAGAGGGGCTACTTTCCTCGGCAATCGAAAAAGGAGTTTTTGGAGTCATCCTGGCGCTTTGGTTTTTTCCCTTTTATCGTGCGATTGACCAGCTTGTGGTGCTTGTGGGCCTTTGGGTAGCAACCCGGTGGCAAATGGATGCCAACCGGTCCCAGGCCACTTGGGCGGGCCTCTTTACAGGATGGGCTGCCTGGGTGGGTAGAAACCATGGACTGTACGCTCTGGTAGCCTTCGGAATTCTTTTTTGGGTCGGGAGAAAGGCTGAACAGCCAAGGGAGGGTTGGGAAGCTGCTATTAACTTTTCTCGGGGAGTCGTGCTGGGCTACTTGCCGATGCTTTTGGCCTTGGTTTGGGTCCCCGGTTATTGGGAACGGAACCTGTATTTTATGGAGCGGCTTCTCTTGCTAGGATCGACCAACCTTGCATTGCCGGTTCCTTGGCCCTGGCGGGTTTCCTGGCCTCGCCTTTGGAACGAAGTTCCCGATTATGCGATGGCTTGGCTCTTTGTATTTCTTCCGTTCTTCTTCATCCTGGTCTGGGTCTGGTTCCTTCTCCAAAAAAGCAAAAAGACCTTTGCGCCATCCTTTCTCCCGTCACTAGCGTTTGGGCTCCCGTACCTTCATTACATCTATTCTCGGGCGGATCGAGAGCACCTAGCGCTGGGTGTTTTTCCTTTCCTTGTGGCTGTACCGGCGTTGTTGAACACCCTCTCAGGAAATAGGAGACGCTTAGGCATGTGGTTGGCCCTCGGAGTATTGCTGGTGTGGAGCGCCTGGGCCACGTGGCCAGAAAATGCTTGGCTGCAGTACAGCCTGTCACGTGAGCAATTCTTTCCCTACAGGGTTGGCAAGGATCAACTGTGGCTTCCTCGGCAAGAGGGTGAACTCATCCAGAAGATGTATCTCCTTCCTTTGGCGAACTCTGGTCAAAAGAACGATACCCTGATTGCGCCCTATGGCCCAGGGTTCTATGTCCTTCTGGGCAAAAAGTCCCCAGTGTGGGAGATCTACTATCTTTTTCCCGACTTTGCCTGGAGCCAAGACGAAACCTGGCGCAAGCTGGAAAGGGAGAACGTGCGGTGGATGCTTTTTGAACGGAAAAGCCTCGATGGCAAAGAGGCAGAAACTCGAATGAACGAAACCCACCCTTTGCTTTGGAGGCGAATACAAGAATCGTTTGCAGAGGTTTTCCCTTCCCCTTTGGGCAAGGCGGCTCGCCTTTTTGAGCGGAAAGAACGGATCTTTGGGCTTGCGGTACAGCCGTAAGCTTGGTTATTGCTGGATTCTCCTACCTCAGGAGCTAGGAGGAAGTGGGACTATTGCTGACCGGCTGCGCAAAGGAAACGGTGGATTCTTCCCAGGATCCAAGATATTCCCCGGGACAACCCGTTTCGGTTGTGGTTCCTGTTTTTGAAAGTTCTGCTTGCTTGCCTGAGCTTGTCAAGAGTGTGTGCGGGGTTTTGGCGAATTTTTCTCATGAGTTGATATTGGTGGATGATGGCAGTCGTGATGGGAGCTGGGAGGTGATTCGCCAGCTTGCGGAGCAATTTCGTTGCGTCCGTGGCGTGCGTTTGGCTCGTAACTACGGGCAGCACGCTGCGCTTCTTTGCGGCATTAAGAAGGCTTCGTTTCCCTGGATCGTCACCATGGACGATGATCTCCAACATCCTCCGCAAGAGATTCCGAAACTGTTGGAAGCTTTAAGCCAAGGGTGGGACCTGGTCTATGGAAAAGAAGAGGTACGGCGTCATGCCTTTTGGCGGAATGCAGCCTCGGGTTTGGTTCGATGGGTGCTGAAGCGTCTTTTCGTCATTGAAAACGCCGAGTTTATGAATTCTTTTCGTGCTTTTCGCGCGGAGCTGCGGGATGGGTTTCCTGTCTGGCCGGCTGGGATGGTTTGCGTGGATGCGTTGCTTCGCTGGAACACGCAGCGTATCACATGGGTCGCCATTCGGCACGAGTCCCGCCGGGCCGGTCGGTCGGCCTATTCGCTGCGCAAGCTGATCGCTTTGTCAATGGATTTTTTGACAGCTTTCAGTACGGCTCCCCTTCAAGGAGTTGGGCTGCTCGGGGTCTTGCTTTTGGTCCTGGGGGTTTTTGTTTTGGTGTTGGGACCTATGGATGGGTCTTGGCCGTTTTCTATACTCCTGGCAGCAGTGATTTTTGCCGGCGCATTGGAACTTTTCGCCGTTGGCGTCCTTGGAGTTTACCTGGCTCGGATCCATAACGCCCTTTCGGGAAGGCCGCTCTATATTGTACGGGAGGAGGTAGGAGGGTATCGGGAGACGGAGAATGTTTGCGCGAAAGAAGAAGTTCGTACAGTGAGGACGCGGGCTGTCCCAGACGGCTCGGGAAGCTCGTGGTGTTCGTCGGAATGAATTCTTCCATCCAGGGAATTTCTGTTAACCGTGCTGCCGTTTCCGCAGGGGATTTTTTACCTCCATGGGCTCGTGGGATTCGAATTCCTTTCAACCGGCCTTCCTTCCTCGGGAACGAGCGGGTGTACTTGGAGAAAGCACTAGAACTTGGGTGGATTGCCGGAGGGGGATATTTCACTCTGCAATGCCAATCTCTTTTGGAGGAGCACCTGCCTGGCAGCCGCGTCTTTCTTACGACCTCGGGGACTGCAGCTCTTGAGATGGCAGCTCTTTTGTCCGATGTTCGACCCGGGGACCGTTTCATTGCGCCTTCTTTTACGTTTTCATCAACCGTAAACGCCTTTCTTTTGCGGGGTGCAGTTCCCCTCTTTGGCGATATCCAACCGGACACCCTCAATCTGGATCCAGAAAGTGTTCAACGGCTCTTGTCCGAGCATCCTGACCGGCACCGGATCCGTGCCATTATCGTGGTTCACTATGGTGGCATCTCTGCCCGCATGGAGGCTTTTCAAGCTCTAGCGCAAGAGTATGGGATACGGGTGATCGAGGACAATGCCCATGGCCTTTTCGGTCAGTATCGGGGAATCCCCTTGGGACAATGGTCGTCTCTGGCGGCTTTATCCTTTCACGAGACGAAAAACTTGACCTGTGGCGAGGGGGGCGCCTTAATCGTGAACGATTCCTCTTTGACGGAACGGGCGGAAATTGTGCGGGAAAAGGGAACGGACCGATCGCGGTTTTTTCGGGGAGAGGTTTCCAAATACCAGTGGCAAGACGTGGGATCAAGCTATGCTCCCGCGGATCTTTTGGCGGCTTTGCTTTTGGCTCAGCTCGAAAAAAGAGAGCTCATTCAGAGCCGGAGAAAAGTTCTGTGGGAAAGATACATGAAGGAACTAGGGCCTTGGGCCATGGAACAAGGGATTCGACTGCCCATTATTCCGAGTGATTGCCTTCCTTCGTACCATCTTTTCTACCTTCTCTTCCCTTCTCCCCAAGAGCGACAAGCTTTTGTAGGCCACTTGCGGGCAAGGGGAATTCTTGCCTGCTCTCATTACGAGCCCTTACATCTTTGTCCTAAAGGTCGAGAGCTGGGAGGGAAAGAGGGGGATTGCCCTGTGACAGAATGGGTGAGTCCTCGATTGGTTCGGCTTCCTCTCTACTATGGGTTATCGGATCTCGAGCAGGAGGAGATCCTAGAGGTAGTACGTGCTTGGAGCGGGGTTTCCCAAAAACGGAATGTTCGTTAGGGTCTTAGCGCAAAAGGAGGGGATACTTTTCAATGGTGCATGGGGAAACAAAGAAGCCTTTTGTTAATCTTTCGTCGCTTGAGTATGTCCCCTGGGAAACCCGCAATTTAGGAATGCCGGCCTTTGGTGTGGCCGAGTCTTTTCTGAAGCAACCCCAGCTAGTACAGCTTGAGGGTGACCTTGCCGTTCTTAAGCAGGAACTTCCCCGGTTCTTTGTCCAAGCCAGGGTGAGCGACCAGGATCATCTTGAGGCCATTGGGATACTTCAGAAGGTCGGTTTTTTTTACGTAGAAACGGTCTTTACTTTTGTGATGAGGCTCAAACATCACCCGTTGCTTGCGGCTTTTTGTTCGGATCCCCAAAGTTTTTTACCGAAACGTTATCGTGGCCGGCTGGAGGCTTTCCTCTTGAGAAGCTCGGAGGACCCCAATCTAGCGGGAGCCTCAGAGCTCCTGCGAGGCGCCTTTTCCTATGATCGATTTCACCGGGATCCCCACTGCCCAGAACGGATCGCTGACCAGCGATTCGGATACTGGCTATTGGATCTTCTGAACGATTCGAAGGCGCGGATTGTTACTTTTTTCTTGGACACTAAAATGGCTGGTGTAGGGATTCTTCGCGACGCTGAGATCGTGCTGGCAGCTGCGGAAAAATCATGGCAGCGAAGCGGGCTGGGCAGTTACGGCTTTCTTTGGCTTTTGCGAATGGCTAAGGAGTCTGGACATCGAGAAGCCTATGGCGTTGTCTCGGTCCACAACATTCCCATGGTCCGTCTCCTTCTTCGTCATACTCCCTTGTTATACGCGCAAACCCAGGTGACGTTGCATTACTGGTACCTCCCGGTTCAGCAGGGAGAAAGCTTGTCTTCTTAAACCGAGTGGCAGAGGTTGCCCGCAGCTTGAAAGAATCCCAACCTTGCCAAGAAGAACGCAAAAGGGACGCTCTTCGCAAAAACCCAACGTTGGGTGCGCCGTGATGGGCCTTGTTTGGCGGTATTTCTCGCCTCTTCTATCATCGCGATTCCGCCCCTGAAGCAAGCGATCCGGGTCGGATACGATTTTACCTTTTACTCTCTTGTAGCGGCTGTGGCCGGGCTCGATTCATGGAAGCGGCTGCCACACTTTTTGTGGTCGATTCTTGTGGCTAGTCTTGCTCCGTGGGGCGGCACGACGTTGACCCGCTGGTCGGGCCTTGCTGACCCCTGGGATGCGGCAAGTCTCGCTTTGGGATCCGCTCTTTTTGGAATCACCGCACTGGGTTCCTTTCTCTATTTGCGCAGCGAAACCCAGGTTTCTTCTCCCCTCTCCTTGGGTATTGCCAGTCTCTGGCTCTGCTTTGCAAGTCCCGCCTATGTTTTTCTCCCCTGGGACCGGCACTGGTATCTGGGGTATATTGGCATTGCGGTCTACCATAATCCGACCCTCCTATTGGTGCGGCCCTTTGCGCTGGTCTCCTTCATCTGGTGCAAGCGACTCCTTTTGGCACCTCATTACCCTCGGTTAGGTGCAGCCCTAGGTTCGGCGTTCTGGACAAGCCTCTCCATCTTTGCCAAACCTAGCTGGGCGATGGCATGGGCGGGTGGGTTCCTTCTGTTGGGTGGCTGGGATACGTTGCGCCAGTTTTTTTTCTCAACCATCCGGGATAGCCTGAAAGCTTCTCCGCGACACTGGACATGGGCCTTTCTTTGCGTTTTTGTTCCCTTGATGGCTCTCCTTTTTTGGAGAACTCGTCCGCGGCCTGAGTACTACTCGATCGGCCAATTTGAAGGAGTCGATTGGGCGCCTGGGGCCTTGGTCCTGCTCTTTTCGCCAACTTGGTGGGTAGGGTTAACCAAAATCGTACTCTCGATCGCCCTTCCCTTGAGCATCGGTTTTACGATTCCCAAACATTCGCTCCAGGAGGGGGACCTTTCCTTGGCCTGGTGCGTTTTTCTTGCCGGGCTGGCATTGACCCTTACTTGTGTGGAAAAAGGCCAGCGTTTGGAACATGGCAACTTCGCGTGGTGTGCGGTCTGCGCGCTTTTTATTCTCTGTCTGGAAAGTTTCCGGGTTTGGTTGGGTGAGTCGCAGAAATCCCGAAACCAGCTCGCTCGTTTGCTTCCTTGGAGCATTCTTTTTGCGCAAGCCCTATCAGGCGTTGGCTACTGGTTCCATGTTGTCAATACCGGTCTTATCCAATGAGCCTGGAACCAACAGCCTGGGCGTAAAGCACTCATTTTCCCGCGATCACAAAAAGAAGTGCGGTGTCCAACACCATCCATGCGAAGGATAAAATAAGAATCATTTCAACAGCAATAAAAAAGTTGGTCGCGATAAATTCTCGAGCACTTTTATAGGCTTCGTCGATTCGGTCAAGCTTCTTATCCACCGCTCTGACGAGATCTGGAATGTCAAACTCGCTTTCGATATGACGATAGATGGTGCGCAAATGCCAGTCGGAATCAATCTGGATAGTTTTGGAAAGTACTTGATGAATGGAATCTACAATCGCAAGCTTGTCTCGGACAAAGTCAATCCCTTCGGTTGAGAAGGTTTCATAGCGCTTCGGCATCGTCCAGAACTTGTACCAGGGAGGAAGGTCGCTCAGAAGAGATTGTGCTTGATTGATTTCCGCATCGAGAATGAAATTGTAGGAGCGTAGCATCCAATACAGGGCATAGGTGAGCCGAAAGATGTCCAGGATAATCTGGGCCTCTCCCGAGGCAATAATGGCACCAAATCGTTTGATGAGAATAAGCTCGTTTTCATAATAACCGAGGTTTTCGAGTTTCTCCTTGGTGATGACAAAGCGGGAAAGAAGATCATAATTGGGTTCGGCGGAAACGATACCATAGAGAGCTTTGTAATTTTTTTCGAGGAAAGCATCGGCATCGAGAACGGTATCAGGTGGTAACGAAAAAATGGGGAGAAAATCCAGTTCTTCCAGCCTTTGTTCGTACTCATACTGAGCGAGGGGTCTTGCGGAAGAAAGAAAGTCGTGAACGAAGGCGGAGGCCCACTCGGTGATGGGAGTGGAACCCACAAAGATCTGGGTGACGGAATTGGCGATGGAGGCAAGTTTGGGTAGTGTGCCCTCAAGGGTAAACGAAAGTTCGAGGAGTCCCACTCCAAATTTATAGATTTGGGTTCTGGCTTGGCCTGCGGCGAAAACTGCTCCTTGAAAGCTCACCGGTTCCGTAGTTGTGCAGGAGAGTTCCCGGGCCACGCGGGGGTGTTCTTCCCTATCAAATGCAAGCTCAAAACCCAGGTCAAAGGGGATAAGAATTGAGACGGACGCCTCCATAGAAAAGACTCTCGTTTACTTTCGGATCCCAGCAAATGCCAAATCCCGCAGCCCTTCCCAAAGCCTAAGATTACCGCGGCAACTTGGACACGTGTAGAACCAGGCCAAGCTACCGGGATGTGCGCAGACGTTCAACGCGACCTTTCCGGTGGATTCTGACTCGGGAAAGCCTCACATCCATCGACCCGCAGGCCTTCTAACGATACCAGAGGATTGGAGTCACTTCCGAGGGAACGCAGGCTTCCGGATGGAAGGGGCGCACCCTTGGAGTAAAATCGCTCGAGGGACGGTTAGCGGGCACGCTTGCGTGGTAAAGAAAGCCGTTTATGGATCCCACCAGTTTTTGCCCTCGACTCATGCGGACAATCACCGGTGCGGAAGTTTCGGGGAGAGGTTCCGCATAGAGCTCTACTTCCACCCAGTCTGGCGAGATCTCATCGAGATAAACGGGAAGCGTGAAGCGATATTCGCCTTCGACTGTTTCCGTCTCCAAGGGCCCAAAATGGATTCCTTTCCAGTGGCTTTGAAGCTCACGTTCCCATTGGAAAAGTTCCCTAGCGATCCGGCCGCCTTTGGCCGCCCGCCTTGCGTAGCGCTGCGAAAGGGTGGTGTAGTAACCGTCTACGTAGTCGCGTACCATTCGATTGGCACTAAAATAGGGTGTGAGTCGACTCATACTTTCCCGCATTTTTTGGACCCAACGGACAGGGATTCCCCGATGGTCTCGTTCATAGAAGGTAGGAATGATCTCCTTTTCCAAGAGCGTATATAGCTGCTCGGCTTCTTGGGCATCCCACCCCGGGTCGTCTCCATGTTCACCACTATCGCCAATTGCCCAGCCCACTTCGGGCGAATAAGCTTCTGCCCACCATCCGTCCAGCTCGGAAACGTTAAGCCCTCCATGAGCCAGGATTTTCATACCACTGGTACCACAAGCTTCCCAGGGGCGTCGTGGAGTATTCACCCAGAGATCAACCCCGCAAACGATCTCGGCTGCTAGCTCCATATCATAGTCCTCAAGAAAAAGAACTTTTCCTCGAACATCCGGCCGCTCGGAAAAAAGGACCCATTGGCGGACAAGATCTCTACCTGTTGAGTCCAACGGATGGGCCTTTCCAGCAACTACCAGCTGGACCGGTCGGGTGGGATGATTGATCAAACGAACCAATCGTTCCGGGTCATGCAACAGCAGAGTCGGCCGTTTATAGGCCGTAAATCGCCGGGCTAAACCCAGGGTGAGCGTATTGGGATCAAAAAGGCATTGGCACTGTTGCAATTCCTCCGGAGCTGCCCCCCGGCACGCACAAGCACGATACGCTCGCTTTCTGGCTACTGTAATGAGAGCACACCGACAGCGATTGCGCAGCTCCCACAGCTCTTCGTCGGAAGCTTTCCGGACCTGCTCGACCAATACCTCGGTTGGCTCTCGCCAGCGTTCCTCGCTACAAAAGCGGTTCCAGAATGCATCGGCCTCCGGATGTTCCCAGCTCGGCACATGAACACCATTGGTTACCACCTCGATGGGTAGTTCCCACTTTGGCCAGCGAGGGAAAAGGGGAGCAAAAAGTCTCCGGCTTACTTCCTGGTGAAGCCGGCTCACAGCGTTGGTCGCTGAGCAGACGCGAAGGGCAAGGTAGGCCATGTTAAAAGGTTCGTCCCTGCGCCCCCAGAGTCGCCCGAGCCGGAGAAAATCCTCAAATGGGATCTTCAATTCGTTTTCCACATACGAGCCTAGCATGCGCTCCAAAAGAGCTGGATCGTACTGGTCAAAACCCGCAGGGACCGGTGTATGCGTAGTAAAAAGATTGCCTCCGCGTGTTGCCCACAGGGCTTCCCAGAAAGAAACCCCCTCCTCGTCCAGAAAGGAGTGGGCCCGCTCAATGGCTGCCAAGGCAGCGTGCCCCTCATTGAGGTGGCACACAGAACAACGAATCCCAAGAGATTCCACCAGGCGCCACCCCCCGATTCCAAGCACCATTTCTTGCTGCAGCCGAAGTTCGGGGCCTCCCCCGTAGAGCACTCCGGTGATCGTCCGATCCGCCGGGGTGTTCAAAGGATCATTACTGTCCAGGAGGTAGAGTTCCACCCTCCCGACCACTGCTTTCCAAGCCCTCAAATGAAGGGTTCTTCCGGGTAGCTCAACGGCCACCTTGATCCACTGGCCATCCTGGTCTCGCAGGGGTACAATCGGGAGAAGCGCAGGGTCGTTGAAAGGGAAGTACTCGACCTGATGGCCGTCCGGCGCGATCGATTGCCGGAAATATCCTTGCTGGTACAGAAGACCGACTCCAACAATGGGAACTCCTAAGTCGCTCCCGGCCTTTAACAAGTCCCCTGCCAAAATACCGAGTCCCCCTGAATAGATGGGAAGGGCCTCGGCAAGCCCAAACTCCATGCTAAAGTAAGCAACCGGTCCGCAAGTCTCGGGTGATGGGTAACGAAGGTCAAACCATGTGGGTCGCTCCAGATACTGTTTCCGCTCCTCGAGTTGCCTGGAAAGTTCTTGACGAAACTCAGGATCGCCCGCCAGTTCTTCCAGCCGTTTCTGGGATATAACTTCAAGGATAAGCCACGGATTGCGAGTCGCGTTCCATAACTGGCTATCCACTCGGCGCCAAATCCGATCGGCTTGGGGAGACCACGTCCAGCGAAGATCCTGAGCCAGTTCCTGCAGTCCTTCGAGCTCAGAAGGTACTTCCCGTGAAAGAAAATAGCGCCAGGCCACAAAACCTCCTTAGAAAGCCCTACCGTAACCGATTCGTCAGCTCCAAGGCTAGGCCAAGCCGTATCTTCTGTCCAGGCTCCATGTACTGCCTTGAGCTTTGGCTGGCCGATGTAACTTGGCCCAGTCTCCCCATTAGATCTCCCCATTAGATAATCAGCATAGCATCTCCAAAGCTATAGAAAAGGTAACGTTCCCGAATCGCCTCCTTGTAGGCCTCCCGGAGGAGATCCCACCCGGCAAACGCGCTTACCAAAAGGAGCGGGCTGGAACGGGGTAGGTGAAAATTGGTGAGAAGTGCTCCGACCCGACGGAATGAGTAGGGAGGATAAATGAAAAGATCGGTCCATCCAGGTCCAGGCTCAAGGCTTGGACGAGACTCAAGTACCCGAGCCACGGTTGTGCCCACCGCAACGAGCCTTTTGCTTTGTTGGGCCAAGGGTCGGAGCTCCTCCCCAATTTCAAAGTATTCGGGTTCCATTCGATGTTCTGCGATAGTTTCGCTTCGGATTGGCAGAAACGTCCCTGGTCCTACATGAAGGGTAACAAATGCGTAGCGAAATTTTTCGAGAAGCTCCCAAGTAAAGTGAAGACCGGCCGTGGGAGCAGCTACCGAACCAGGCTGGGACGCATAGACAGTTTGGTAACCGGTCTCATCGTCCGGATGGTGTAGGGGAAGCGAAAGCTCCTTTCGTCGTTTCCGCACGTACGGGGGAAGGGGTACGTTGCCAAAGGTCGCCAGGTCCAGCGGTTTTTCGAACTGGAGTTTGCGCCGTCCGCCTGGCCATGCTTCCACCACCCAGGCTCGGGTGACCGGAGGGGAAAGCCCCAGGGAAGTTTTTCCGACGAAGGTGAAGGAGGTCCCTGGACGTGCTTTCTTAGCGGGTGAGGCGAGCGCTATCCAGACCGTTGGGTCGGTCGCGTCTTTTTGTACAAGAAGAAAGGAGACCCTAGACTCTTGGCTTTCAAGGAGGGCGGGGAGGACCTGGGAATTGTTTAAGATAAGAAGATCCTCAGAACCAATCCATTGAGGCAGCTCAGCAAACGTGGCATGGCAAAAGCTTTGGGTATTCCGATCCAACACGAAAAGCCGGCACTCGGCTCTGGATTTGCAAGGGCAGGGAGCGATGAGCTCGTCGGGCAGCTCGAAGCTAAACTCGCTTACATGCATTGTTTTGACCCAAAGGTGCCCTGGAAACCAAGCGTTCGCAAAATGGCTGGGTTACCTTGCTTGGTCAACAAAGGGTGCAACGTGGGGAGAGTTTGGCAGATAAGCCTCAAGTGTTTTTGGCCCGTGCTGGAAAAAGCTTCTTAGGATAGAGATGGAGCCGGAAACACGATTTTTGTCGGAAAGCTCGGCCTGGAAGGAAGTCTGGGCCCAGTCCCGAGCCCCTGAGCTTGAGATTGGCGCGCGCTTGCTTGCAGAGCTTTCCTGGTCGCCGGAGCACGCCTCTCGGACGGCCCAGCGGGTAGCCGCCTTTGTGGAGGAGGGGAAACGGCTTTTTCGTGCTCCCTGGGTCGATGAATGGCTTGCGTTCTTTTCTTTGGACAAAAAGGAGGGCGTTCTTTTGGCGCAACTGGCCGAGATTTTGTCCCGGGTAACGGATCCTGAGCTAGCTGCCCGCGCGATCCGGGACAAAATCTCTCAAGGCCAGTGGCTTGCCTGCGGGTTCCAGAACGCTAGTCTTCCGGTGGCCCTCTTGGGGCTTCTTATTGCATCGGGTGCTTGGATTAGCCGGCTAGGGGAGGGCCCATGGACGAATCGGGTGCTTGTATGGGGTTCTGAGCAGCTCCTAGCTCTTTTCATTCGCCGGTTTGTCTTTGCGGAGGACGTAACGGAAGCGCTCCAGAAGGCCACAAACTCTTTTTCGGCACGGTACTCCCTGGATATGCTGGGAGAGGGGGCAAGGAATTGGGATCAGGCCAAACGACACTGGGAACGGTATCGCCGGGCGTTGGAAGCCCTTCCCGAGGGTGGCCCAGAAGGGCAGTGGGAGATCTCAGTCAAGCTCTCGGCTCTCTATCCTCGATTTTCGTATCGGTATGCGGCCGGGGTCTTTCGGGAGCTTCTTCCGGCACTGAGGGAGCTATGCATCTTGGCCCAAAGGAAGGGCTGCGGCTTGGTCATCGATGCTGAAGAGACGGACCGGCTGGGACTGGCGCTAGAGCTAGCCGCTTCTCTTTGGTTTGACGCAAGACTCCAAGGATGGACGGGCCCCGGGTTTGTGGTTCAAGCTTACCAAAAACGAGCTCGGAGTTTAATTGATCTTTTGGAGTGGGTCGCCGTACGGTCCGGGAAGACTCTTCCGGTTCGGCTCGTTAAAGGTGCCTATTGGGATTGGGAGATTCGCCGAGCGCAGAGTTTGGCGTTAGAGGATTACCCGGTCTTTTCCCGCAAAGAACTTACGGAACTCTCCTTTCTTGCCTGCGCGAAGGCTCTTTTCCAAAAACGCCCCTCTTTCCGGGTGCAGATTGCTTCCCATAACCCATGGACCATGGCTGCCGTGTTCGAGTTTGTTGCCCCGGAGGACGTAGCGTGGGAAGCTCAAAGACTCTATGGAATGGGGGAGCCACTGGAAGGCGTTCTTCGTCACCGAGGAATCCCCTGTCGCATTTATGCCCCGGTGGGCGCAAGGAAGGACCTTTTAGGATACCTTGTTCGCAGGCTTTTGGAAAACGGGGCAAGTCAAGTGGCCTCGCTGCCCTTATGGAAAAAAGCGGAAAGAAGTTTCACCACCGATCCCATTATCCGTTTCCAAGAGGAGGCTCGTCTCCAGGAGAAACTTCTACCCAGGCCGGTCGAAATCTATTTACCCAAGCGGAAGGCGGCTAGCGAGCCAGATCTTTCGGATCCCTTGGTTCGAAGAGAGTTGTGGGAGGCAACTTCCCGGTTTCGAAACCGAACCTGGGAGGCAAGACCGGTGGTCGGAGGGAAACCGAAGGAAGGAGTGGCACGATGGGTCTTTTCTCCCCGGGACCTGTCTCGAGTGATTGGCCGAGTAGAGGAAGCATCGCCCTCGCTGGGCAAAGACGCTCTTTGCCTGGCCGACCAAGCGTTTGCTTCTTGGGAGGGGAGGCCTGTGGAAGAGCGTGCGAGTGTTCTGCGAGCGTGGGCAGAGCGTATGGAAAAAGAACGCCCAGCACTGGTTTCCCTTTTGGTCGAAGAAGCAGGCAAGACCGTACCCAATGCCCTCAGTGAAGTCCGGGAAGCGGTGGATTTGTGCCGGTATTACGCAGCGGAAGCCGAGAGGCTTGTAAGGTTTCCGCAACGGCTGCCAGGCCCTTCGGGGGAGCGAAACGAGCTCTTTCTTCGGGGTAGAGGTGTATTTCTATGTTTAAGTCCGTGGAATTTTCCCCTCTCCATTTTCGTAGGACAGGTAGCTGCCGCTCTGGTCTGTGGGAATACTGTGGTGGCCAAGCCTGCTCCGCAGACCCCTCTCGTTGCTGCCCTAGCTGTTAAGCTGGGACAAGAGGCTGGTGTTCCCCCAGAAGCACTCCAGTTTCTCCCAGGTGGAAGCGAGCTTGGAAAATCTCTGTTGGAGGATCCCCGAGTTTCCGGGGTGGCATTCACCGGGTCGACTCGAACTGCCCAGAAGATCTTTCAAGTTCTAGCCGGGCGGGGTGCCTTCTGGATCCCACTTCTGGCAGAGACCGGTGGGATTAATGCCATGATTGTGGATGGAACGGCTCTGCCGGAACAGGCGGTGGATGACATTATAACGAGTGCTTTTGATAGCGGGGGCCAGCGATGTTCTTCATTACGTGTCCTCTTTGTCTCCGAGGAAATCGCCGAAGTGCTTCTCCCTCTTTTAGAGGGGGCGATCCGGGAAATTTCGGTCGGGGATCCTTGGGAACTCGATAGCGACGTCGGTCCCATGATTGGTCAGGACGCTTGCCGGAGGCTTGAGAGTTATACTGAAAATCTTGCAAAAAAGGGGCGTCTTCTCGCCCGGGCCGCACGCTCTCCTTCGGCCCTCCCTCAAGGAGCCTACTTTCTTCCCGAGGCTTGGGAGGTCTCTTGGGAGGATCTCCCAACGGAGGAAGTTTTTGGACCGATTCTTCATGTTGTCCGTTATCAGAAGAGCGAGTGGGAAAAAATTTTTGAGTGGCTTGCCTCCACGGGCACAGGATTGACGCTGGGGCTCGAGACCCGGTTGGACGGGATCATTGCGGAGGTCACTCGCCGGGCACAAGTGGGCAATTTGTACGTGAACCGCCCCATGATTGGGGCGCTGGTAGAGGCTCAACCCTTTGGAGGAGAAAAGCTCTCCGGGACCGGGCCCAAGGCTGGCGGGCCCTATTATCTCTTACGGTTTTTAACCGAAAGGGTTCGGACACATTGTACCGCTGCATGGGGTGGCGACCCGGAACTTTTGGTTCAAGCTCAATCTTTCTTTCGGTCCGATCGCTCTACGTAGGGGTGTTTGGGGATTGCCAAGAGATAAAAATCTTGAGGCATATAAGGGCTCTTCATGGCAGCATGTGAAAATCAAGTTCCGTGCGGCGGCCAAGCGGGAGAGCGCTTGCTCCAAGACGGGTGGGCGGATGTCGAAGGAGGGGCGCTCGCCTGCTCTGGCCAAGCAGTTGCCGACCGGGACGCTAATCGTTCGTTCGGTTGCAGCACCACTCGATGGCCTTTCCTTCTCCACGCGGGTGTCCAAGCGCTGATGAAAAAACCGGATTGGGAAAGACCATTGGCTTGGGTTCTCCGAGTTGGCTATCAGGGAAAGCTTTGCAGATCGTCGAGGCCGTCAAGGAGGTCGGCTCCAGGATGAAGGGCCATCGCAGAGAGCTCGTTGGGCAGGTCGGTGATCCGAAGGTTGTCGTCATCCTGGTCGAGTAGCGCGATCGGCTGATGCGCTTAGGCCTCGAATAGCTGGAAGGGGCGTGGGCCGAGCAAAGTTGATCCATCCTAGTGGTGGATTCCGAAGGAAATGACCCCTGTGTCGTGCGGGACCTCTACGAAAAGATCGTTTCATTGTGTGCCAGGCTTGAGGGGAAGAGATCCGAGCAGAAATGCGCCAAGAAGGTCCTCGAAGCGATCGCAGGGGGAAGCTTGCTCTTTTCCCTAACCCGATGCGTTTGTGGGTGACGGTCGAGCGGGGGCGTTGTTTAATACCTATGCGGCGTTCTACGGGCGGGTGGAGCGGAGTTTTTTCTACCAGATTGGGGGGCTGGCTTGTGTTTCGCTAAAGAAGCGTGAGCGATCCTTGGTGCCGCGGTTTGGCTTGACCGCCCGAGAGTTCCGTCCCCTGTGGGTTCCGAGCTCAAAGGAAAGATCGCTTCGATCAGCGAAAAGCGGTCCGATCTCATTGAGGAAGCTAGGGAATGGATCCAGAAGAGCGGAAACGGCGATCGGCGAGCTCGAGGACAACCAGCCGCGACCGGACGTTTTGCACGAGAAAAAGCGGCGGCTGGCCATCTTCCTGACCAAGCTTGACGCTCATCTAACCGATCAGAGGTCCCGAACGGATGTGTCTCTCTTTCGGTTCGCGCCGCCTCTTCCCGTAAAGAGTTTTCCTTGGAAGAGAACGCCTATGCGGATTATACGGCTTGGAATAAGGATTGGCAGGTGGAATGGAGCGGCCAGTTCTCTGTGCTCGGCTCGAGGGACACGACCGCTGGCAACCAGTCCTGCCAAGCCGCGGTATCTCTTCGGAGGGGAGCCTATCGGCTTAGCATTGCGGCTGCCCGAGGGATAGGGGAGCCCCTGCCGATAACTGGTTCTTGAGGGCGTGTGCTTCGCCTACGGCCAGAAGGCGATCCTCCAGGCCCTCTCGGCCAGGCGGATCGTCATCGGGGTGATGAAGAGTGCGCAAGTGGTCCGGAAGCGGGCGGGATGCGTGGTAAAGCTACCCTTCGTGCTGGACGGGAAGGGGTCACGGGTGTTTGCGAAGTGTCGAGGCGCGGACCCGTTTCCCGGGTGACACGCCGCCTTGCCGAAGCGCTCGGCGTCGATAGAAACGAGGGATCATTGCACCTTGGCCGAAACGGACCGCTTTAGCAATCTCGTGAGAATCCGCGGCATCCGATTGAATCTCTATGGCAAGAGCAAGGAGGAAGAAAAAGCGATCCTTGGCGATGGGGGGGAAAGCGATCGCCCTGGCCCCAAGCCGAATCGGCCAAGGCGCTTGTGATCGAACGATGGGACCTTCGCGAGCGAAAAACTCGAGCTTGACTCGGTGGATCCCGTTCGGGCCCATCCGCTCTTTTCCTTCGCGCGTGCTGAGCTGATCACGATGCTCCAGACGGCTTTTTTGCTCCCGGGGTCGAGGGGATGGAATGTAACCCGGCCTACACGTCTGTGATCGCTGCGGTCAACTAAGCGCGCCGTGACGGGGCGAGTTCTAGCTAGGGCGTGTCCTTGTGCCCTCGCCCGGAGGGGAGTGGGTCGCTCCGAACGCCGAGCCGTGCCAGAGGCAGTGACACCCACCCGCAATGGCGGAATTGTCACTTTCGTCCTACCCGCAAGCAACTGGACGAAGAATGTATGGTCGTTTCTATGGCGCAAGTTCGGCGGCGACTCAAAGCGACGCGGGCAGCGCAACCCCGGTGGAGAGGTAATGGATGGCCACCCCGGCCTCGGTCTGCGAAAACGTGGCGCTGGGCGCTACCTGGGGTTTGTCGGCGAGACCCCGGCACGCGGAATCGTTGAGAGCACTGCTCGGTCGGCGTCCCGGGCGATCTTCCCTGGTAGGGGGATGGTGATCTATAGTTGTAGAAACGGTTGTGGATGCCCGGTTTAGATCGAGCAGGCTTGATCAGTCCCTCTACGGGCAATCGCTCCCCAAAAGCCCGCTGCATTCCTCATCCGGTGGGGTTCCGCGTTCTGGACAGGTGTGGGAGTAGAGGCAGGCGTCGTTGGGAACCATGGCAAGTTCACGCTGGATTTCTTGGGGAGGTAGGGGCCCGTAAGTCAAAAGAATTCGATCCAGATCCTTGGGTTCATACCGCTCCAAAAGATGGTTTTCCGTGCCGTTGACAAAAAGACGCCAATGTCTCCCACCATCGTTTGGATACTTCCGTCCATCGTCCATGACCATCCCTTCGGGACCAAACCGAATACCCAGCGTTTGAAAAAAGTAGCTGAGGGTTACTCCTCGAGCGTGGATATGAAGAACATGCCCATTACCGTGGTGGAGGTGAACCTTGGGATCCTTTTCCTGGCCGCGGGCAGACTGGTAGCGGGGCAGAGAAAAATCAATAGGTTTGCCATCGACCATGACGAGAAAATCGGCGTGCTCATGTACTTGCTCCGCGGTGGCTTGGATCTCTGCGGCTCGAACTAAAGTTCGGAAATCGTCATACGTTTTGGGATTGGGTATTCTGTGACCGTTGAGAAAGAAACTCGGAATGCTATGAGCACCGAGGATCGAAGCGCTCCATAGATCGGCTAGGACCCTAGCGCGAAGGGTACGATCGTTGAGGTCCTCTCGAAATTTTTCTTTGGGAATTCCCAGAGAAGCCGCATAGCTTTCGAAGTAGGAGAGAGGATCCGAGCCCGAGGACCATTCCGATTGCCGGTCAAAAAGAAGGTCGTGCATTTGCCAAAATTTTCCCTCTTTGCCTGCCGCTTCGGCTGCCAGTGAGGCGAGAAATGCCCAGGGATGAAGGTTGGAAGGATGGTGGCGTACCACAACGAGCAGCCGTCCATGGAACTCCGAGAGAAGTCTTTGGATGACGGGGGCATAGCTCCGGCAGGCGGGACATTGGAAATCAAGATATTCCACAAGAGTCAGGGGAGCGTCCGGGTTCCCTTTGACCCAGTCTTTAGGCTGAGCTTTTAGGAGGCTCTGTTGCAGTACGGATTCGCTAGGAAGAATTTCCGAAGCCGCAGGCGTCCGGGAACTTTCCGGGCCCGTCCCGGAGGCTAAGGGGAGGGTGTGGGCCAGCCAAAGGGCCAAAAAGGCTAGGGTCCAAAGCATTGTCTTTTGGTTCGTCTGCCGGAGGGTTTGGCTACCGTTCTCCTTGGATACGTTCCTGCATCCGCGTAGGCCAAAGGCGCTGGGATTGGCTCGGAAAAACCGAAGCAGTGAGTAGACCCGTTAGGGTTACCCCGGGACCGTAGACCGGGTATGTCCCCTTCCCTTGGCCAGTAAGCGCGTTCCCCTTGCTATTGCTCGTTCGTAAAGGAAACGAAAGGGCTTTTAAGGTACCAGAGGACACTTTGGAGCGCGATCCGAATCCACGAAGGCCGGTGGTTACATTCATAGCGCAATTCGTAGAGGGCCTTTTGCCAGCAGAAGGCGCCTAGCAGAACGTTGCGCAGTTCTGTATCCCGGGGCAGGGTTGGCAAGAGGCTAGCCTTTTCCCAATACCGGGCCAGAAACGCTTCCCCTACTTCTCCGGGTATCTCTGCCATTTTTTCTGAGAGGCCCACTTTGTTTTGCTCCTCGTACGCGAGAAAGCTAGCCAGGTAGAAGAAGGATCGGAGAAGGCCTGCCACATCTTTTACAAGGCATCCTTTTCGCCGTCGTTCCGCAATGGGACGGTCCGGTTCCCCTTCCCAGTCAAGCACTCGCAGTCCTCTCGGAGTGACGAGGATTTGACCCAGATGAAGATCTCCATGGAAGCGGCATTTTCGGCACTGCCAGTCTTGAGGAATGGCTTGGAGCAAGGTTTGTGAAAACCGTGGCGCAATAGAAAAAAATTGCTCCAAGAGCTCTTTTTCCTCTGGGGTGAACTTGGTTTCGGCGAAACGAAGTAACTGGACAGTCTCCTCCCATTCCTTCTGCAGGTTTTGCTTCCAATCCTTGATTTCTTGGGGAGCCAGGGGCTCTGGATCAAAAGCCTCACTTCCGGTCGTTTCGCTCAGCGCCTTGTGCACGGAAAAAAGAACCCTGCCTAGTTCTCCGGCCCAACTCCGGCATAAATCAAGCTTTTCGGGAAGTGGGTTCTTTACCCATTCTCGTAGAAGCTCAAGGGTGTAACTCCACCCGTCTTTACCCTCGGGAAGATATTCGAAAGCGATGGCAACCCCTTGTTCGCCTCCCTTCTCAAGCCGGCAGGTAACGCTACCGAGCCAGCTGGCCACATGAGGGCAGGGGGATGCGTTGTGGAAAAAGTGGGCAAATTCCTCTTCTGGATTTTTACCTGGTTCGATCTTTCGGTAGCATTTGAGCAAAACTTCGTTTCCGAAAACGAGCGAAGTATGGCTCTGTTCCCAGGAAGGTCTTTGAACAGGAAGGAGTTTCGGGGAAGGGGGGAAGGAGGACCCCTTTTCCCAGAGCAGGCAGCTCTGCCCATCCCAGCTGGAAGATTTTGTATTCTCCAACCACGCACAGAGAAAGGCTTGGCAAAAACGGTCCTGACCAAGGGCGTCACTTAAAAGAAAAACCCTCGTTGCGGAACGCAGCCGGGCGATTGCCCAGGAGCCTTCCCACAAGGGGTCTGTTATCCTTGGCTGTGGCTCAAGCGAAAGGGGAAGGAAGTAGGTGACGGTGGTTCCAGAAAGTGTTGTTGCCTCCCAAAAGAGAAGCGCCCAGGCGTTTTCTCGGCTTGTCAGCCAGAAAAGTCTTCGATAGCCAGCATCCCGGATCGGCTCGTTTTTGAAGCCCGCCCATCGCTTTCGGGAGAGAAACGCCTGCCACACCGAAAGGGGAATCTGGCGAAGGAGAGAAAGAAACGCCTCCTCCCCTCCGGGCCGTTGGGCAATCGGGGGGCTATCTGCTAGGAGAATCTCTGGAATCTCCGCGACTCCATTCATTGGGGTATCTACTTGCGGAACGACCCGGCTTCCTTAGGGGCCGCGCACCCAAAGAATGTGGGCCTGGGTTTTGGAGGGATCCAGAATGACAAACCCCCGGTTTCCTTCCCAATGATACGGGATCCCCGCAAGGATGTCCTCGACCAGGTACCCCGAGGCGGGCAATCCCCAGGATTCAATCGGTACCTCCACAAACCCCGACTGAACATGAAAAGGATTGAGGTTCACGACGACAAGGATGCGATCTTTCCCATCGGCGGTCCATTTACTGTAGGCCAAAATGGCAGGATTATCCGTCCAATGGAACCGGAAAAGACGATTCTGCTGCAAGGCAGGATGTTCTCGCCGGATGCGGTTAATCCTTGCAATGAGATCCCGAATGGGGGTGGGAGTATCCCAGTCCCAATGACGGATTTCGTATTTTTCCGAGTTCCGATACTCTTCGCTACCCGGTTCTCGTGGTTCTCGTTCGCAAACCTCAAAGGCCGGCCCATAGATCCCGTAGCTTGCAGAAAGGGTTGCAGCCAGGATCAGTCGGATCGCGAAGGCTGGCGGCCCTCCTTTTTGGAGGTACTCATGCAAGATGTCCGGGGTGTTCGGCCACAGGTTCGGTCGAAAGAATTCGGCAACGTCCGTATGGAACAGCTCCTCAAAGTAGCAAGTGAGTTCTTCCTTCGTATTGCGCCACGTGAAATAGGTGTAGGATTGCGAAAAGCCCAACTTTGCCAGCTGGTACATGACCTTCGGTCGCGTGAAAGCTTCCGAGAGAAAAATGACATCGGGGTGTAATTGTTTTACTTCCGAAAGGAGCCATTCCCAGAACGCAAACGGTTTCGTATGGGGATTATCGACGCGAAAGGTCCGAACCCCCTGTTCCACCCAGAAAAGGACGACCCTTTTTAACTCTTCCCAAAGACTTTGCCAGCCTTCCCCTTCAAAGTTAAAAGGATAGATATCAGGATATTTTTTGGGCGGGTTTTCCGCATAACGAATCTGCCCGCTTGGCAACCGGACAAACCACTCCGGGTGTTGGCGTACGTACGGATGGTCGGGAGAACAGTGAAAGGCTAGATCCATTGCAATTTCGATACCCAACTGGCGTGCCCGCCGAACGAGCTGCCGGAAGTCGTCCAGCGTCCCTAGTTGCGGATGAATAGCCGTGTGACCTCCCGTCTCGTCACCAATTGCCCATGGACTACCCGGATCTTCGGGAGCTGCAGTGGGCTGGTTATTTTTTCCTCGCCGCGCGGTTCGACCGATGGGATGGATCGGGGGCAAGTAGAGGACATCGAAACCGAGCCGGGCCACATACTCAAGGCGCGCCTCACAATCCCGAAGGGTTCCGTGTTGACCGGGAACTCGGCTCGCAGAGCGCGGAAAAAGCTCGTACCAGGTAGAAAAAAGAGCTCGCTTTGGGTCGACTTGCACGGGGAGTTCCCGGCAGTAACGCGTGATGCAAACGGGGTCGGGATAGCGAAGAGTAATCTTATGGAGTATTGGATCCTGGGCACGAGAGATTTTTTCTTCTTGCGAAATCTTTTCAGAGAGAAGAATTTCCCGAAGTTCTTCCAGCTGACGGCGGTCCTCTGGCTGGGCTCTTTCTAGAAATTGTGCCAATTCCCAGGCACCCCACTCCCACACGATTGCCCAGTCAGGATCTGTAGGGAGACGTCGCTGCGTTCCGGCGAGCCAGCTGCCCCACCGATCCACCCAGGCTTCAATGGTATACCAATACTTACCCAATTGTTCGACCAGGAACGTTCCACGCCAGCGGTCATTCCCAATATCTTCCATGGAAGTGCTATGCCACAGGCTTTCCTTTTCATGGCGCCATAGCAGCCGACAAAAGAGCCGGTCATGCCCGTGAGCGAAAATGTCGGCTTCTACCTGAATAGATTCGCCCAAAACCCTTTGGATGGCGAAACAGCCACAATCGAGCTCGGGATAGACACGATGGATGGCAATGACTTTTTTGGGCGGTGTTGACCAACGCGTAAGGGAGTTGCTCACGGCGGGGTCAATCTTTGGCGCTACTTAGGCTAGGGAAAGCGGCAGCGTTGTGCGTGCTTGTCGCCAGAGGAAATCGGAGAGAAAAAATGAACGTCCCGCGTTGATCCCAGAGGAAGGTAAGGATACTATCCCCTGGATGGAAGCGGTTGTCCTTGGTACCGCCGATGGTCTGGCGCGACCCGGTCGTAACCATGCGGGGATTCTCCTTTGGGACAAGAACCAGAGCCTGCTCTTGGACTGTGGTGCTCCAGTAGAGCAGTGGCTCGTCGGGGAAGCCATGGATGTAGGCGTGCCGTCTCGGATCTGGCTTTCCCATATGCATAGTGACCATGTAGCTCATTTTCCAATACTGGTTCAAACCCTATGGCTTCGCCACCGAAAGACGCCGCTGGAGGTATCTGCACCTGCCGGGGCCGTCGCCGGGCTCAAAAAACTCCTAGAGCATTGTCTACTTCTTCCTGAGATCCTTCCCTTTCCTATCCACTGGACGGGGATCGTCCCAGGACGAAAGGATTGCTGGGGAGAATGGGAACTCACGGCCTTTGGAACGACCCATCTTTGCAGCGGGGAAGCTCGGTTTGGAAAATATTTTCCTACGATCTGTTTTTGCTGTTGTGGAGTGCTTGTCGAGTGGCCATCGGGTAGCTGTGTGTACTCCGCTGACCTTGGGTGTGCAAGTGATCTCCGGCCTGTTGTCTCGGAACCTGTGCGCATCCTTTTTTGTGAACTGGCTCATGTGGAGCCAGCGGACCTTTTTCGGGAATTGTTGGGTCGGCCAGTGGAGGAGGTATGGTTGATCCATTACCCGGATCAGTGGGTTGGACAGGAAGAGAACCTTCAGAAAATCGCGAGCGAGGCTGGGTTTACCGGGAAGGTCCGGCTGGCACGAGAGGGGATGCGGATTTCGCTTTGAAGCGTGGGCGTTTCGAAGATTTCCGTGTAAAAAGTTGGACGGGGAAGCCGGCTTGTGGGTGGTCACAGGGGAACGCGGCAAGTGGGGGAAGGGGCCACGAGACGGAAAAAAACGAGTCGTGGTGAACGTCACCGACCGGACTTGAGGTCGAGGGAAAACTTTTGAAAAAAACACGGTCAGCCGATAGGGAGTCATACGGATCGGGGAAGGGGAACATTCGCGATCCTAAGCCCTTTGCTAGCCTTCGCGAACACGGAGCTGGTATTTCTCGAAACAAAAAGAAAGGGCCCGGCAGGGGGCGCAGTTGTTTCCTTTCGAGACCGAAACGGCAAGGTGCTGGACTCTCAAAGGTCGTGGATGCGCGGCTCGTCCTCTTTCCTGTCCGATGGCGGAAGGGGATACCCGGTTTGCTTGTGAAAGTTTTCCAGAATGAAAAGCACTTCATAGCTGGCAAACGAGAAATATCCTCTTGACCGAGAGAGTGAGATTTCTTTTTGACCCTGAAACGAAAGGAAAGCTTGGGAAGTAGGCTTGGAGGGCAGCTCGGGCAGGGATTGCGCTTGGTGCAGAGAGCGGTCAGACAGTACCGAATAAAACACCGTCTTATAAATCTCTGCCACAATATCTTCGGAGTCTTTCGGTGGATCCAGGGTAAAAAGGAGGATCTTCGTTTTTTCCTCTCGCGCGGCAAGCCGTGGTGTGAGCCAAGCTTTGTCTCGATAAAAAGGAGTAAGAGCAACCTAAGAAGCTCGGGGTTTTTTGGAGGTTATGTTCCAAAAGCTTCTGCCGATTTTGATTCAAGAAGATTGGATTGGGCAAGGAAAGTAAAGGCCCGGCAAAACTCGAGACTTGCCGGACCCTTAGCCTTTTTTGTAACCGAGAACCGTGGGCGATGGAGCGAAGGTTTCCTTGCGGCTCCTTCGCCTCAGGCCCTATGAACCGGTTTTGGTTTTTCGCTCTGTTCGGGGCATTGATAGCCTTTAGGGCATCAACGCCAGGCGCAATCGCGGAAATTCCCAGGGGATGGAAGGAGGCCGCCCGCTATTCAGCTGAGCACAATGGTTTTGCGTTTCTTATCCTTAAATCTGGGAGGGTGGTTTTTGAAGACTACTCTCGGGCAGACCGTGATTGTCCTTATCGAATCTATAGTGGCACCAAAGGATTTTGGGCTTTGGCCGCTGTGGCGGCGGTGCAAGACGGAATTCTTTCACTGGACGAGAGAGTGTCCGACTCGGTACCGGAATGGCGTCGGGATCCCATCAAAAAGCAGGTCACGGTCCGGCAACTCCTAAATTTTACCAGCGGTCTGGAGCCTGGTTTTTTTCTCCATGGCTCGGGCTTTGAAGATCGAGACCGGATCGCCTTACATCTTCCCATGGTGGCTCGACCCGGCTCTGCTTTCCTCTATGGTCCGTCTTCGCTTCAAGTCTTTCACCACCTTCTCGAGGTCAAGCTGGCTCGATACGGAGAAACCCCGAAGCAGTATTTGGAACGAAGGGTACTGCGCCCTTTGGGTCTCGGGCCACAACGTTACCTGGAAGATGGGAAGGGAAATCCCCTCCTGGCGACCGGTTTTGTTATGACAGCTCGCCAGTGGGCGCGACTGGGAAACGCATTGGTGCGAGGGGGCAGGCCCATTGTGGAACCACGCTTTCTGCAGGCTTGCTTTGAAGGTTCTCGGGCAAACGGTGCGTTTGGGATTGGTTTTTGGACCAATCGCCAGGCTAGCCTCCGGCACGCCCGCGAGGTATCCATTGAGGGGATGCTTCACCACAAGTGGTGGCAACAGGATTGGACGCGGGCCTGTATTTGCAAGGACGCTCCTGTGGATCTAGTCGCAGCGGTGGGGTCTGGCTCCCAGAGAATGTATGTGATTCCTTCGCAGGGACTCGTCATTGTGCGTCAAGGGTGGGACCGTTCCTTTTCCGACGCGCACTTTTTGCGACTTTTCTTTTCCGGCACGGAATTCCAGACCTCAGCGAAAAAAGCCCAGCATTTGGTTCCCGCGAGCCAAGAATCGCTTACCAAAGCGTCTCGAAAAAAACACGCCATTGTAGCCGCCCGAGAAGTTGGAGTTACGGCCAGGGAACGGGGAGGTCGTTTGGATAGCCCGTGATCCGATGCCATCCCTAACCATTCTAATCCCATTCCATGGGCGTGGTTGACCGCTCTGGTTTTCCCACATCCGTCCGTAAGGTTTTGTGCCACCACGGTTGGCCAAGAAGCTAGCCTCCAAGGTCTGCCCCAAAAGGGTGGGCGTGAGGGAACGGTAGGAAGGTTCTTTCCCTGAAAAGAAACGGGGATGGCGGATAGGTAGCTACTTATTTACTCTTCCTCCTCTGGCGAGGGGAAAAAGACGGGAGGCCAGAAAGGCAAGGGGTTTCCCCGGGCTGAGGAAGGATTTGCTAAGGGATGAGGTAGAGGTTGAGAGACTCCAGTCGCTTCGCTTTGAGGGGACGGCACGTTCCAGGGTCGCCACGAGCGCGAAGGGCTTAGTGCCAGGGATGATCCACCTGTGCGGGCGGTCGCCACAATAAGGGAGGAGCGTTCGGGTCGCCACTGGTAGCCAAAACCAAACGGAAGGGGAGGGGGGTTACTCGACAAGTAAAGAGAAGTCAGCAAGGGTTGATAGTGGTTTTTAAAAAGAGGGATAGGGCCTATGTAGTTTCCGAAAACCCTTAAGGTCCATCGTCCTGACAGAAAGAAGCGGATGGGGATACCCGAATCATCTTGGACAATCAGGGTCGAGTGGGCCAAAAGAAAGTCGCGTACCCGAGAAAAGGCTTCGGAATGCAAAAGATAGGAAGCGGCTTTCACTAAAGCCGGACCCCGGGGTAAGCGCTGACAAAAATGGAAAAAGCCCGGTTGGTTGGCAAGCGCATCGTTTTCCAGATTTACTGTGAAGTAGTAGAGAGTCTGAAGCTGCGGACCGCGGCTAAAGGTAATTCGCACGCCTACGGCTCTTCCACCGGAGGCCGGGAGAACGCTCCCGTCGGGGCCGATCGATACATATTCCACGCGGTGGAGTGTGGCCCCCATTCGAGCCAGTAACAGGTAAAAAACAGGGAGAACCCCGGTGATCCGGCCTGAGCTAAGCTCGACACGCATGTCCTTTGTGATGAAAAAACTCCATTTTAGGAAAGGGTCGAGCGTTCGACGGATGCGGGCTAGCTCCCATCCAAGAATCTCCGGGGGGAGATCCTCCAGACGTGGAAGCGGGCCCACCGGCTCGAGTCCACATAGAACGTAGACAGAGGCGTTGGGAAAGAACGCCATCGGGTAGAGGATGTCAGGACCGCTAAACGGGTAGACGACAGGATCAGGCGATTGGGAGGCCCACCCCAAGTAACGGAAAGCCCAGTTTCGCAAGGGAAGAAGCTGGCGTCGCTCCATGGATTGCCACGCCCGTTCCATTTCGGATGCGTGAGCAACCCAAGCCGGGTTGACCATGATGGCTTCGGCCTCAGGTGTGCCTTCAGACGGGAGGCCGGCCAGAAGGCGTGCCACCGTGTTAGGGTCCTGCGCAAACAGCCAAGACGAGAAAAAGCTGCCGAATAACCAGCCTAGGCCCAAAAGCCATCCCCGCCAATGCCTTATAGAAAGAAACATTCTACCGCCAATGTAGGAAGAAAGTGTTAAGCCTACAAGGAGAGCCTAAACGTTTTGGGGTGGTCTTGCTCCCTGGTTGAAGATGGGAAGGTAGTAGACCAAAACACCGGCGAGAAGAGTAGCCGCCCCGCAGAGGGATTCCATCGGACGCGAATGTAGGAGGTGTATGAGTACCCAAAGGCTGGCAACAAGGAAAAGCAGAGGGGTCCATGGGTATCCCCAGGTACGGTAGGGCCGGGGAAGCTCAGGCTCTCGGTATCGCAACACCATCACGCCTAAGACCGTCAAAAAGGAACAGAGTTGTAACGTCCACTGGATGTAGGAAAGTACCTGAGAAAAAGTTCCCGAGAGAAGAAAAAGACAGGCCGTTATCCCCTGGAGAGCTGTGGCGATGGAGGGATTGCCTCCTTGATTCTTTTTCGCGAGCCATCGCAGCTGGGGGAGATCCTCTCCCATTGCCATAGCCACTCGAGGACCGGCCCAAACCATGGCACTCACCGAAGACACAAGCCCGAGGCATAAAGCAATAGCTACGATTCTTGCTCCCCAAGGACCGAAAAGAAGTTTTCCGGCGACCATAGCTACCTCCAGTTGCCCCTGAAAGACCGCCGGAGGTGCGAGGCAAAGGAGGACTGCGTGAAAGAGAACGTACAGCAGGGTGACGAAGGTGGTGCCGGTGATCAGAGCCAGAGGAAGAAGCCGGCGGGGATTTTCGAGTTCACCGGCAATGTAGATGGCGGCATTCCAGCCGGCGTAGGAGTAAAGGACATAGACCAGGGCTACGGCAAAGGAAGGGCTAAGGAATTCCCGTATTTCTTCAGGGACTGGCTCTAGGGCAAGCCCCGAGGCTTTGGGAGCCAACATCCCTGCGACGATCATAGAGAGGATAAGAACAATCTTAAGAAGGGTAGCTCCGTTTTGAAAGCGTGCACTTTCCGGAATTCCTCCCATGTGAACCAGGGTCACCAGTACCACCAAGGCTAGCGCGAGAATCTTGGGTGAAAGAGTTAGCCCAAGACCACGGGCCGCATAGCCTCCGAAAGCCATCGCTGAGAGGGCAACCGGGGCTGGAAAGCCCACGGTTAGCGAGACAAGGCCCGCAGCAAACCCAAGGGCTGGGTGGAAAATTCGTCCAAGCAAGCGGTACTCACCGCCTGAACGGGGAAAGGCAGCTCCGAGTTCTCCATAGGATAGGGCACCACAAAGAGAAAGAAGACCTCCCAGGATCCACAGAGTGAGAATGGCAAAGGCGGAGTGGAGTTCTTCCAATTGAAACCCAAGGCTTGTAAAGACTCCGGTGCCAATCATATCTGCTACTACAAGGGCTACCGCACTGCTAAAAGGGATGGAGGGAAAGGAATCGACCCTTTCAGACTGCCCGGGAGCTGTAGGGTGGGGAGGATCTTGCCGAAGCATTGGGGCTGGTTGTTTTGCTTGCGGTCAAGCTAGGCGGTTTTCTTTTTGCTTACGAGGGACTGAAAAAGCCCCCCCAAGGAGCGTTGGAAAAAAAGGATCTAGGATAGATGCCAAGATCCTTTTCGTGGCCCGGTAGGTCATTGGTTTACAAAAGACCGCGTGCTTACTTTTTTGTTTTTTAAGGGCTGGTTTGTCGACTGGAAAGACGCCGGTACCATGCTTACAGGATCTCCGGAGGACTGCCTATCCTCCTGAGGGTTCCCCCCTACAAAGACTCTGGTAGCGTTTCGATCCATTGCTCCCAGAAACAAAAACCGCTTTTTCCTTTCTTCCTTTGCCCCACCTTGTTTCGGGAGGTTCTTCTTTTTGCGATACTGGCAGTTCCTTGGAAGTCCTTTTATGCCCGCGTCTAGGCGTTTTTGGGGCTCTAGGTTTGTGCCAAAGGCGTGCCGGGATCTCTGCCATGGGATCAAGCTACGGGTTGACCCGTTCCCACACCTCGCTTCTCCCAAAAAGGGGGGACAAGACGTAGCCGCGGACCAAAAGTTTGTTCCCGTTTTCTTGGAGGCGAAGAGAGGCCTGGTAGATGGTTCCGTTCCGGGGATCGAGCACGTGCCCCCCTGACCACTCTCCCGGGCCGCTCTTTTTCATTCCCCAAAGGATGGTCATTCCGATAATGGGTTGGTTGTGCAAAGCCCCCTTGCAGCATCGGCAAAGCCCCTTGGGATCATCATCGGGAAGGATTTGGATGGGTCTTTCAATAATCCCGCGGTACTCACCCTGTTGACACAAGATCCGGATGATGATGTGAGGCTTTCCTGTAGCCTCGTCAAATTCGATCCACCGGCCCGTTACTGACAGGCTATTGGCGCGCATTTCTTCTGCCCTCCCGGCGTGGAGTTCCCCGAGGAAAGCAGGAAAACAAAGGAGAATGACCCAAAGTGGCCAAATCATTACCGCGTGCCCAAAGAGGAGAGCTTCCAATCAAAAGATTTCCATCCTTCTTACGCTATCGTCAACTGGGCTCCAAGGAAAAAAGTCTCTGGTCATGGATGGGTCACATGGCTTCCACGGAATCAAGGTGAACACAGGTTAAAAGAGAGCTTTTACCCATTATCGTTTGAAGGGTCTGCATCAACACTTTGCCACCAAGGAAGGCTTGGCTTGCCGTTGTTTGGAGGGAGAAGGCCAGTCTCTAGAGGCTTCAGTCGGTACGAGGGAAGGAGGGGAGGATTTTTTAAAAAAAGGATCCCAATGTCGCCGGTTTTGCTTATCCCAGCGTTGCTTGCAGCCTCGGCGTAGGATTCGCGGGAGGAGGGAAAACGACCGCTTTTGTCATCTTTCCGCTGTGGCAAAATCGTGCAGCCTGCAATTCAGGGAGCCAGTCCCGGGTAGGGGAAAGCAAACCCGTTGGTAAAACCGGGTCCAGAGAGAGCACGGTCCACGGGATTTCCTGGGACAGGTATTTTGTCGGCTTTTAGGGGCGCGGAAAAGTGTTTGGTGGCTTCCTTTTGGAAGACTAGAATGTAATACAAAAAGGATGGAACGCATGAGAGGGCTCGGACGCGCAGTTAGCAAAGGCTTGGCGCAAAAACTTTCCCAATGGATCACGGATGGGGAGACTGCTTCCCCTTTCACCCGGGTGGAATTTACCTCCCACCCGCTTCTTTCTGCTCTTAAGGCTCTTGGAACGGAACATATCTGGGCGGACACTGCCGACTTCCGAGAACTTTCTGATCTTGTGGTGGCCCGCAACGAAGGGGGCACGGTCTGGCTTTACCGGGAGCTTGATGGGAATACCACCAACCAGCCCCTGGTAGCAAAGGTGATCGATCGGTATGTTACGTCCCAGGAAAGCGAGCTTGAACGCTGGGCCGAAGATCTCCGTCGTTGGGAACCGACGCTAGGTTCCGGGGAGCTTGCCATTGCCCTCTATTCGATCCTTAATGGCCGGTTGGGCCGGGAGATTGAATCGGCCTGGAACAGGCCCGATCGGCCTTGGGAAGTGAGTCTAGAGCTCCATACGGGATTAGCTGGCAACCCAAGTGCAGCCAAAGAGGTTGCACGGGCGTTATCTCGGTCGGTGCCGGGAGCTTTGGTGAAGGTGGCTTTTTGCCCGGACCATCCGGAGACAATTCTGGTAGCCAGGGATCTCGAAAAAGAAGGGGTCAGAGTCAATTTTACCGCTACCTTCTCAACACGGCAGGTGGTGGCTGCGGCGCTCCTGGCGGCACCTCAGCGGACCAACATTTTTATGGGACGGCTTAGCCAGGGTCTGGGGTCGGAGCTGTTAGGGGAACAAGTGGTCCTTTGCACCCAGAGGGGGCTTCGCCGGTTGCGCCAGCGGTTTGGGGTACCGACACGAAATATTGTGGCTAGCATGCGGCGGTGGCAGACGTTTGTGTTGGCGGCTGGGTGCGACATTTACACCGCTCCGTATACGGTACTGAAGGATTTTCTTGCTCAAAGGGAGGTCCCAGCGGAAGAGCTTCGGTCTTGTGCAGAGATTGATTATTCGGACCGGTTACAATATTCGGCGAGGGTTTTGGAACGGGTCAGCCGGGAAAAGATCGAAGAGCTTTTCACGGTAAAAGCGGAGTTTTGGGAATTTTTGGAAAGCTACGCGAGAACGCAAGAATATGAGAAGCTTAGCGACGGCGATCGTTTGTACCACCGGTTTGAGGAGGCTGGGTTTGGCGACTTTTTCTATGCGCCGACTGAGTCCGAATGGCAAGAGCTTCGAAAAGGAAAGCTTCCGGATTGGGAGAGCCCGTGGCCGCAGAGGCTCGCATTAGACACTTTGTACAGTCTTCTGGCGATTGGGGATTTTGCCAATTTCCAGGAGGAAATGGACAAAAAATTGGTCCGAGGGGTTGAAAAACTGCTTGCAGCTGCAAGCTAATTCGCCATATAAGGGATTGCACCTAAAGGCCACTTGGCGGAGCAAGGGGTGGGTCTCTCTGAAGATGGGGAGGTGGAAGCGAGGGTGTCTCGGGTGCGCATGGTTTTGCGGGCAAGGTTGGTCGAACATTCGGTTCGTTTGAGTGGAAAAGGAGGTCAATGATGTCAGGAGAGCATGATGGAGCCCTTGAGAAGGCCAGAAAGGTTAGCCGGTTAAAAGCCGGGGTAGCTCCCTATGCGGAGCTTGGGTACTACAATCCCGATTATGTCCCCAGGGAGACCGATATTTTGGCAGCCTTCCGGGTGGTTCCTCAGGAAGGGGTGGAACCCCATGAGGCCGCAGCCGCCGTGGCTGGGGAGTCTTCGACGGCAACCTGGACTGTGGTTTGGACGGACCGGTTAACCCCCTATGAGGAATACCAGGCGAAGTGTTACAAGGTTGAACAGGTCCCTGGGAAAAATGAGTATATCGCGTATATAGCTTATGGGATCGATTTATTTGAGGAGGGCTCCATTGCCAATATGACCTCCTCGATCATCGGAAATGTTTTTGGATTTAAAGCCCTCAAATCCTTGCGCTTGGAAGATCTGAGGATCCCACCTCATTATGTAAAGACCTTTCAGGGTCCCGCTCATGGGATCGTGATGGAGCGTGAGTATCTCAACAAGTATGGGCGTCCTCTTTTGGGGGCGACGGTTAAGCCCAAGCTAGGGCTTTCGGCCCGTAACTATGGTCGAGTGGTCTATGAGGCCTTGCGGGGTGGTCTCGACTTTACAAAGGATGATGAAAATATTAATAGCCAGCCTTTCATGCGCTGGCGGGATCGCTACCTCTTTTGCATGGAGGCCGTTAACAAAGCGATGGCCAAGACCGGAGAGATTAAAGGCCACTATCTTAATGTGACGGCGGCTACCATGGAGGAAATTTATGAGCGAGCCGAGTTCGCTAAGGAGCTAGGAAGCGTCATTATCATGATTGATCTAACGATTGGATATAGCGCGATCCAGTCCATGGCGAAGTGGGCCAGAAAGAATGGGGTGATTCTTCACCTTCACCGGGCAGGGCATGCTACCTTTACCCGGCAGAAAAGCCATGGGGTGAATTTCCGGGTGCTGGCCAAGTGGATGAGGCTTGCGGGAGTGGATCACCTCCATGCGGGGACGATTGTGGGGAAGTTGGAGGGTAATCCTTATGCGGTCCAGGGTTACTATGCTACTCTCCGGGAGGACAAGCTGGATCCTGACCCCTTGCGAGGTCTCTATTTTGAGCAAGATTGGATTTCGATGCCCGGGGTGATGCCGGTGGCATCCGGGGGGATTCATGCGGGTCAGATGCATTTATTGATCCATTACCTCGGGGAAGACGTCGTCCTTCAGTTTGGTGGTGGAACGATCGGTCACCCGGATGGGATTGCAGCGGGTGCGACGGCGAATCGTGTGGCGGTCGAGGCGATCATCCAGGCTCGCAACGAAGGGAAAGACATCCTGCGGGAAGGGCCTGAAATTCTCCAAAAGGCGGCGCGCTGGTGCGCACCGTTGCGCAAGGCGCTCGATGTGTGGAAGGATGTCTCCTTTGAGTATGAATCGACCGACGTTCCGGACGCATTGGAAACGCCGGTTTTGGTGTAAAGAGACAACCCCGAGCAAGGAGTGAGCATTTCTATGATCAGAGTAACTCAGGGCACCTTTTCGTATTTGCCCGATTTTACGGACGAGGAGATCCGGGCGCAGGTGGAGTATTGTATTCGGAACCGATGGGCGGTTTCGATTGAGCACACGGATGACATCCACCCGCGCAACGTGTACTGGGAGATGTATGGGCTTCCTTTCTTTGATCTTACCAGTGCCGATCCCGTGATGGAAAGGTTGGCACAGTGCCGGCGGGAGTTCCCGAATCATTACATTCGGGTGCTTGGCTTTGACTCCCGACGAACGAGGGCAACGATTCTTCTTTCGTTTATCGTCCAGCGGCCGAAGGAGGAGCCTGGGTTCCGCATGGAGAGGTTGGATTACCAAGATCGGCAGATCAAGTACTCGCTTCATCCCTATGCAAAAGATCGTCCGCGTGGGTATGCGGGGAACGAGAAGGGTGTAGGATAACCTCCTTTTTGGAGACCATAGGGAAGAGAATCCTAGCCGGGAGGCAGTGACCGGGTCAATAGGTCTAGACGGGCGAGAGAATCGATAGGAGGGAGTTATGGTGGTCCATGAAGAGGCCGCATCTGGTGCGGTGGTCGGACTCTTGGGTTCGGAGAAGGAAATGATCAGCGAGTCGGGCCTTGTGGATCTAGATGCTGCCTACCGAGAGTCCGGAATTGAGGAAATTTTACGTCAGCTAGACCGAGAGCTTGTTGGGCTTAAACCCGTTAAAACCAGAATTGGAGAGATTGCAGCAAGTCTTCTCGTTGCCAAATTACGTGAAAAATTCGGGATTGATACGGAACGACCGACTTTGCACATGTGCTTTACGGGAAAGCCGGGTACCGGAAAGACTACGGTTGCGCTCAGGATGGCGTCCATCTTGCACCGGCTGGGTTATATCCGAAAGGGGCACCTGGTGGTTGCTACGCGCGAGGATCTTGTGGGGCAATACGTTGGGCATACCGCGCCGAAAACCAAGGAGGTTTTGAAAAGAGCGACTGGAGGGGTCCTCTTCATCGATGAGGCCTATTACCTGTATCGCCCAGAAAATGAGAGGGACTACGGGCAAGAGGCCATTGAGATGCTGCTCCAGGGGATGGAGGAGAAACGAGACGATCTTGTGGTGATTTTAGCAGGGTACAAGGAGAAGATGGATGTTTTTTTCCAGGCCAATCCTGGAATGCACTCACGGATTGCCCATCATATTGATTTTCCTGAGTACACAGTGGAAGAGCTTATGGCGATTGCCGAACTTATGCTCCAACAGCAAAATTACTTCTTTGATGAACGTTCCCGGGAAGCCTTTCGCGAGTATCTGGTTTTACGGATGAAGCAACCCTATTTTTCCTACGGGCGCAGTGTGCGTAATGCCCTTGACCGGATCAAACTTCGTCAGGCCAATCGGCTCTTGCGGCAAGGAGGGCTTGTAAACCGGGAGGAACTGATGCGGATCGACGAGTCCGACGTGCGTCAGAGCCGGGTATTTAAGGAGGCAATGGAAGTCACAGCGGCTTCCTAAACCCTAGAAAAAAGAAAAGGACTGAGATGACCTTCGTGGGACGACCTATTCTTCTTGGCATTGTGGGAGATAGCGCGGCAGGTAAGTCCACGTTGACCGATGGGCTTGTGGAAGTGCTGGGCCCAGAGCGGGTAACCGCAATCTGTGCTGACGATTACCACAAGTATGATCGCAAGGAACGGGCTCAAATTGGCATCACTGCCCTTCATCCGGACTGTAACTATCTGGACATTTTCGAGCAGCATTTGGAACGGCTACACTACGGGCAACCGATTCTCAAACCGGTTTATGACCATTCCAACGGTACCCTGGTCCGTCCGGAGTATGTCGTGCCTCGCCAGTTTGTCATCGTGGAGGGGCTTCTTTGTTTTTATACTTCCGTCATGCGGCAGTTTTACGATGTTAAGGTGTATTTGGATCCCCCGGAGGATTTGCGCCGGCTGTGGAAAATCCGGAGAGACACGTCCAAGCGGGGATATACCGCTGAACAAGTTCTTAAAGAACTCGAATTACGGGAACATGATTCGCAGGCTTTCATTCGTCCCCAACGGGCTTTTGCGGACATTGTGGTGCGGTTTTATCCATCGGAGGGGGCCAGGCCTGGGGAAAGCGATGGGCACTTGAACGTTCGGTTGATCCTTCGCCCCACCATCCCCCATCCGGATTTGAGCTATTTGTTTGACACTCCTCCTGGTGGTCGTTCCGCCATCCGTCTGGAATTAGCCAGGGACACCCATCGTCCGGTAGACGTTTTAGAAATTGATGGGAATGTCAGTGATGAAGAGGCGACCAAGCTCGAGGAAACGATTTGGAAGCATTTACCCCCCGGGGTCCCTCCTTTGCAGACCGACGGCTTGGGGGTCTATGTCGACCGGGGGGAAAAACGGAGAAGCCACCCGCTGGCTTTAACGCAGCTTTTGCTAGCCTATCATCTGCTTCGAGCCTATGAAGAGAACGCGCAGGTTCCCTACGCGCCTCCCGTGGATGCCTTGCGGATGTTGCGGCGACAGCGCGCGTTTGTCGGGACCTCGGTTAACCACGAGTAGGACCGTGGGCTAACCCGAGGAACCTTCCTTTTGGAACATGAAAGGAGCAACAGCAGAAATTGGGCGGCTACGCCGGATCGCCGCCAATACTCTCCGCGGTTTAGCCATGGATGCGGTCCAGCGTGCCAACTCGGGTCACCCCGGGATGCCGATGGGCATGGCAGACGTGGCGGTTGTCCTTTGGGGCCGGTTTCTCTCCTTTGATCCCTCCGATCCCCAGTGGCCAGACCGAGACCGGTTTATTCTTTCTGCGGGGCATGGGTGCATGCTCCTTTACGGTCTTTTGCACCTGTGCGGGTTTGATCTTCCTCTGGAAGAGATCCAACGGTTTCGGCAATGGGGAAGCCGCACGCCCGGCCATCCGGAGTATGGGTTAACTCCGGGAGTGGAGACGACAACCGGACCCTTGGGCCAGGGATTCGGAAATGCTGTCGGGATAGCCCTGGCGGAGCGCTGGCTGGCGACGCACTTTAACCGGCCCGGTTTTCCTATCGTCGATCACTGGACCTACGTGATTGCCAGTGATGGAGACCTTATGGAGGGGATCTCACACGAGGCAGCCTCCCTGGCTGGTCATCTCGGCTTAGGGAAACTCGTGGTCCTTTATGATGACAATAGGGTGACGATTGACGGGCCTACAGAACTAGCCTTTTCCGAAGATGTTTTGATGCGTTTCGCCGCATACGGATGGCATACTCAGCGGGTCGATGGACACGACCCCGAAGCTGTGGAGGCGGCTTTAGAAAGCGCGCGGCGGGAAACGGCCCGGCCGTCGCTTATCGCCTGCAGGACCCACATTGGGTTTGGGAGTCCCAACCGGCAAGATTCAGCCAAGGCGCATGGGGAACCCTTAGGTGTAGAAGAAGTCAAACTGGCCAAGGAGCGACTCGGCTTACCGCAGGAGGAGTTTTATGTCCCGGAGGAAGCTAAGGAGTTTTTCCGGCAAGCGGCCGAACGGGGTCGGCAGAGACATAAAGAGTGGAACGAGCTTTACTTGCGATATCGCCAGGCTTTTCCGGAACTGGCGCGGCTTTGGGAGGCCATCTGGCAGGGAGAGCTGAGTCCGGATTGGGATCGAGAGCTGCCCAGCTTTTCTCCGCAGGCTCCTCTGGCAACAAGGGCGGCTTCCGGTGCGGTTCTTTCGGCTATCTTTCCTCGGATCCCCAATTTGATTGGAGGCTCGGGGGACCTTACCCCCAGTAATAACACCCAACCCAAGGGGGAAAAGGCTATCCGGCGTGATGATTTTTCGGGGCGCTACATTCATTTTGGAGTCCGGGAACATGCCATGGGGGCTATCCTCAATGGACTTTGTTTGCATGGCGGCATTCGCCCCTATGGCGGCACGTTTCTGGTCTTTTCCGACTACATGAGGCCTTCGATTCGACTGGCGGCTCTGATGAAGCTTCCAGTCATCTATGTCTTTACTCATGACAGTATCGGGCTTGGAGAGGATGGTCCTACCCATCAACCGGTGGAACATCTGGCAAGCTTGCGGGCTATCCCTAACCTTTGGGTATTTCGACCGGCGGATGCCACGGAAACGGTGGTTGGCTGGAAGATCGCTCTTACCCGCAGGGAAGGCCCGGTTGCCTTGGTGTTGACCCGCCAAGCCGTTCCCGTATTGGATCGTTCTCAACTGGCTGCGCAGGAAGGAGCGGTTCGAGGGGCTTATATTTTGGTTGAGGATGCGGACTTTCGAGCCATTTTGCTCGCCAGCGGGTCGGAGGTCCACGTTGCCCTTTCCGCACGGGAGTTGCTCCGTGCCGAGGGGATTGGGGTGCGAGTGGTTTCCATGCCCTGTTGGGAACTTTTCGAAGAACAGCCCCGTTCCTATCGAGAGAGTGTTCTTCCCCCAAGGATTCGGGCTCGGGTGGCCGTCGAGGCTGCTCGCAGCTGGCCGTGGCGGCGGTATGTCGGACTGGATGGCGAGATCGTTGGGCTAGACCGTTTTGGCGCTTCGGCCCCTTACAAGGTGGTTTACGAAAAGCTTGGGATCACGCCAGCACGTGTGGTGGAAGCGGTGAAAGCGTGTCTTGACCGGCTTGCGGGGGCGGGGCACTAGGGTCCGAAAGCGAAAAAGTCTTTGGCTTCAGCGTGTGGGGAAGGTTCAGCTATCTCGCAACGGGCCAGTGGAAGCTCCCCTCTATATCGTTCGCCACTGTAAGACCCGCTGGAATTTGGAAGGTCGGATCCAGGGGCTCACCGACGTTCCCCTGTGCGAGGAGGGGCGGCAAGAGGCTCGAGAGAACCTCGCCAAGCTGCGTTCTTTGGGGCTGCGATGGGTCGCCTGTAGCCCGCTTTCTCGGGGAAAAGAGACAGCGGAGCTCTACGCAAAAGGACTCGGGATTGGGCTCGTGGTTTGTGACGACCTTCGAGAAATAGATCTTGGGGAATGGGAAGGAAAAAGGAGTCAAGATCTTCTGGAGGATTCCGCTTCGCCGTATGCGCGATGGCTAGAGGATCCTTCGCAATTTCCCTTGCCGCCCGGCTCGACGGAACCTGTCTGGCAGGCGCAGGAAAGGATCGTGCGAGCGGTTGCGAAACTTTGGGAACAGGGTCCGCAAGGGCCCTTCCTTATCGTGCTTCATAAGTACGTACGAGCACTTTTGCACTGTGCTCTCCTGGGTCTTCCCTTGCGCTCGTTTTCATCGTGGATCATCGAGACCACGGAACCGTATGCAGTTAGCCAGGAAGAATTGGATCGGTTGTGTCAAGCTCGGTAAAGGGGGAATGGGAATCCCGGTGGAAACGGGGTTAACTTCTCGGAAGACAAAGAGGGGAGATGTCGCTCAAAGGGATCATTTTTGATGTGGATGGCACGCTAGCGGAGACGGAAAAAGAGGGCCATTTACCGGCTTGTAATGAGGCGTTTGAGCAATGTGGTTTTCCCATACGATGGAGTTGGGAGGAGTTTCAAAAGCTTCTGGCCATTCCGGGAAATTACTTGCGGATTCGGCATGCGCTCCAATCGGTTTTTCCTCAATGGGACACCGAGCGCCTGGATGAAGAGGCGCGCCGCGTGGCCACGGTGAAAAGGGAACTTTATATTAACAAATACGTTCCTCGTTTGTCGCTTCGTCCCGGGGTGGCCCGCTTGATAGAGCAGGCCGTGAGCCGGCGCATGTACCTAGGGATCGTTTCGACTTCGGATGAAGCACAGATTTGGGCTCTTTTGCGAGCTCGATTGCCTCAATGGGCTTCCTTTTTTTGCCCGGTCCTGGGGAAGGAGTCCGGGATGAAAGGGGCACTGGATTCGCCGCTTTACCGCAGATGTCTAGAACTTTTCAAGCTGTCCCCGGATGAGGTGCTGGCTTTGGAGGATTCCCCGCAGGGTTTGGAGGCAGCTCGAAACGCCGGGATTCGATGCGCGATCGTTTATAACGATTACACTTTTGGGAGTGGCTTTCCCGGTGCGGTTCTCGTGGTAGGAACCTTAGAACCCTTGACGATTGACCTTCTCGAGAGGCTTTGTTTTCCTGAAGCGGCGCTGAAGCACCGGGACTAAAGGAGAAAAAAGCCCATGAGAGGGACTACGGGTTACCACGCTCAAGTTTTTGCCGCAAAAAATCCCGTAATACCAGCGCTTGATTGTGCTTGGGATCGCGCGCCGAGTAGAGAAGCGTGAGGGACCCTGACTTTGCCCAATGAAGAAGCTTGGTAAGAACGCCTTTTTTCTCTTCTGATTCTAACTCCTTTTGATATCGCTGCCGGAATTCTTCCCATTTCGTGGGGTCGTGCCCAAACCACTTTCGTAATGGAGAACTGGGAGCTACTTCGGGAAACCAATAATCCAGCTGCAGCTCGGTTCTCTTTAGGCCTCTTGGCCAGACCCGATCGACCAAAACTCGCACACCATCGGCCGGATCCGGGGGATCGTACACCCGTTTGACTCGAATCACGGTATTGAGAATGATGGCACAACTGGCACGGCCTCGCAAAAAAATGTAGCCCTAACTTGTTTCACCGTTGTACGTGCCGGTCTTCGAGCGAACGGGGCAAAGAGAAAAGTGCCCTGTTGGAAAGGAGGTCTACCGCAAAATGGCGTGATTCGGGGGGATGCTCCACGCGTCTCATCGGAGCAGGGGTTGCCAAAGTCTAAACAGGATAGGGACACTTAAGGTTATTCATGGCAGGGAATGAGAATCAAGAGAGAGACAATTGGCTTGGGTTCTCCGAGTTGGCTCTCAAGCAAAAAGTTGCGGATCGTCAGGGCCGTTAAGGACCTCGGCTCCGCGGTGAACACGCGTCGCAGAGGGCTCGTAGGGCAGGTGGGTGATTCGAAGGTCGGCGTCATCCTGGTCGAGTAGCGCTACCGGCTGATGCGTTCCGGTTTCGAATGCCAGGAAGTGGCATTGGCCGCGCAGAGTCGATCTATCCTTGTGGTGGGTCCCAATGGGAAGACGGGCGATATCGTGCATGACCTGCATGGGAAGATCCTTTCATTGTGTGGGAGGCTTTCCGGAGAAGAAATCCGCGCAGAAGCGTTCCAAGAAGAGGCTCGAAGCGATGGCACAAGCAAACTCTCTCTTTTCATTTACCCGAGGGGGCTGCGGGTGACGCCCGAGCAAGGGGGGCGTTGCTCAACACCGATGCGGCGCTCTGCTGGCCGGTGGAGCGGAGTTTTTTCTGCCAGAGTTAGCCTGGGGTTTCGCTCAAGAAATGTAAGCTATCCTTCCTGCCGCAGTTTGGCTTGGACGCCCGAAACTTCCATGCCCTCTGGCTCGCGCTCGAAGGAAAGATTGCTTCGATTGGTGGAAGACAGCCGCAGCTAATGAAGGAAGCTAAGGAGCCGATCCGGAGAATCGAAACGGTCATCCGGAAGCTTGAGGAAAAGAGGCCGGAACCGGACGTTTTGGATAACAAAGTGGCGGCTAACCACCCTGCGGGCCAGGCTTGACGCGCTCCCGGCCGATCAGGAGTGCCGAGCGGGCGCGTCTCTCTCGGTTCGCGCCGCCTCTTCCCCTAAAAAGTTGCCCTTGGAAGAACGCCTACGCCGATTACACCGCCTTGGAAAGAAGGAGATTGGCAAGCCGGAGCGGAGGAGCCAGTTCTCTTGTGCTTGGGTCGAAGGAGAGGACCGCCCGGCCCGGTCCTGGCAAGCCACGGTATCCCTCGACGGGAGTCTATCGGCTTTTGCGGTTGCGACTGCGGGACGGACGGGCGAGCCCGAGCCAATACGTGGTTTTTAAAGGGCGTGCGCTTGCCCTACGGCGAGGAGGCGATCCTCCAGGCGCTCCCCGGCGCCAGGCGGATCGTCAGCAGGACAACCAAGACAGGGGGGAACTCGTTTGGAAACGGGGGGATCCCCGCTAAGGTACCGCTTCGTGCGGGATAGAAAAGGGTGGCGGGGTGTTGGCCAGGGTCGAGCCGCGGACCCATTTTTCGGGTGACACGCCGCGTTGCCAGATCGGTCGGGATCGACGTAGACGAGGATCATCTAGGGCTGGTCGAAACGGACCGGTTGGGCAATCTAGTGGATGTTCGTCGGATCGGATGGAATCTAAATGGCAAGAGCCAGGAGCAAGCCAAAGCCATTTTTTTGGTGATGCGTGCAAAGAGATCCCTGAGGCCTGCGCCGGAGTAGGCAAGTCGCTTGAGTGAGGGATGCGATCTTCGCAAGAGGAAGCTCAAAGCTCTAGGTAGTGGATCCCGTTCGCATACCTGCGACACTGTTGGAACGTAAGTCACTGTAGCCCAACGAGTGAATGGTTTCGTCCTGCCTACGTGATCCACTTGGGCCCGTGAGAAAAGAGAGGAAGCAGGCCTAGTTTTTGGACTAGCTCGCTTAATTCTCTGGGTAATTCGCAAAGCATTCGCCGCTGACATTTGCCTTCGGACAAAAGCCGGGTTACGCGGATGGCTTGAAGGCGACGAAGGGTTGGGGAGACCTCTTCGTGGAAGCCTTTCGAGACCCATTCCGCACGGAGGCGGGCGGTGAGCCAGTACGCCAGGAAAAAGATGCGGATGGGATTGCGGACTTGGGTCGCCGGCCCCCAGTGATACACGGGACGGAGTTCCAGGGAGCTTTTGAGCTGGGAAAAGGCCGATTCAACCTCCGCGAGTCGCTTATAGTGAGTGACGATCTCGGCGGGGGAAGCTTCGGGCGGGGAGAGATTCGTCTCCAGGAGATACCATCCATCGATTGCTTCGTCCTCTTGGATCCGCTCCCGGTTCAGTTTCCACCAGAACCGGCCCTCAGGGTCGACCCCGTACTGAAAGTATTTGTGGGCTTCGAGCCGAGAGAGCACCCAACCGACTCGCCTCCCCAGTTTGGCCGGATCGGCTCCTTGCCCGATCCCTTTGGTGATCTGGGCCAATACCTCCTTGGCACGAGCCAGCCGGCTTTCGCGCTGGGCCCGATCCCTGAAAGCTTGCCATTCTCCTCCAGCAATCACATATCGAACCCCATTGCTTTCCACCTCTCTGACTTGACTCCGGTCGGTAAGGCAAAGCTGGCGATCTTTGGGAAGATCCCGAACCAGTTCTTGGAGCTTTTCCTGGTCGGTTCGAGTGACATACGGAAGCCCTCTCTCCTTGAGCGCCGCCAAGTTCCTGCGGTTTTGCATTCCTCCATCAAAAACGAAGGTTGCCTCCCGGATCCCAAACCGTCGTTGGAGTGTCACGAGCAACCCCACAAGGGTCTTCGAATCCGCTCGGTTTGCCCGCAAAACCTCCACATGGATCGGAACTCCTTGAGCATTGGTCGCAATCGCAAGAAGCACTGGGCACGGATCCCCTCGGTGGTCCCGGCTGTGTCCGTAACGGGCTAGTCCCTGCGGGTTTGTCCCCTCAAGGTACCCACGGGGAAGATCATACAGGACAAGACTTGTCCCCCGCAGGGAATTTTCGCGATAGAGCTTCTTTTCCACCTGGCTCCAGACCCCGTTTAACCCATCCATCGCCCCGTACAGCTCCTCTTCCTCCAAGTCCTTTTCTTCCACCCCGCAGAGTTCCGGTAAAACCGTCCCCCTTGGTATGTTCCGCAACGCACACTTCGAAGAGGGAAAAAGAATCCGCCCAAAAATCATCGCCTTGATTAACCGCCGCTTCCGCTCCGATCTCACGCCTGCAAGCACTTCCTCTAGACCCCACCTTCGCCATGCCTCTTCCAGTACCACTAACCCCCCATAATCCAACACCTCCTCCACCTGTAAGCCCTCCAAGGGGACAAGCTTCTGCCCTTTCAAGCTCGCCCGAACAACCTCCTGCGTTTCGACCGGCAGCCGGCTCAAATTGGCCAAATTCCGTGTCTTCACCTTTTTGCCCACCCGGTAGGACTCCCGAACCACCACCTGCCGGTACACCTTGCCGTTGCGATGGGTACGGATTTCCCGGACGTACATGCCTACAGCCTGCAATACCTGCCATTTTGCAGTCAAAAAATTTTTATTGAGAACCTATTCACACATAGACCCTACGCACTTTTCCATAAGTTCTAGACGTGCAATTCCAAAGGTCAAAAAACCTGAGGAAGTTACGTTTGGCCTTACTCGCTCTCGTCCTTCGCCTAGCGCCAAGGCGATCGCGGTTGGCTCAAACCGGCATTTTTGGTTGCCGGAGTCGAGCTGATCCAAGTCGACTCAGCCAATACTTCTGCGATTGGGCGGTCGACTGGGTGCGTCGTTATGGCACCAAGTTTTTCCCATGGGGCGCTCTGGTGCCCTCGCTCGGAAAGGGTTGGGGCTCTCCGAATGCCCGTCCGTGCGAGAGGCGGTTGTGCCCACTCGCAATGGTGGTCATATCAGCTTCGCCCTACCGGCAAGCCATCGGAGGAAGTATAGGGGGTCGTTTCTATGGAGGGGGTTCGGAAGAGACTCAAAGCGGCGCAACCAGCACATGCCCCCTCGGGAGGCAATGGGCAACCCCTCCCACGCCTCTGTCCTCGAAAACGCGGGACTGGGTGCTACCTGGGCTTCGCCAGCGGCAACCCGGCACACGAATCGTCGGCAGCACCGTTCGACCGGCGTCCCGGAGGATCATCTCTGGGAATGGTTGTCTATGGTCTGAGGAAAGGCAAGGGAGTATGGTTTTTCCCCTCCCTGGCAAAGAGTTTCGTTTCTGTGCACGCGCACGCAAGCCCGCACCAAAAGGAAAGAGCTTCGGTGAGGAGGGAAAAGAAAGAGGCCCAGCTTGAAAAGAAGATTGCCAGAAGCCACCTCTCCTTGATAACCCATACGAAAATGACTGCAGGGCGCAACGAGGCCCCTGCGTCTGCGGCTGGTTCTTTTTTTCAAAAGAATTGCCGGAAAGCGGCGGCTAGCGAAAAAGAAGTCCCACACAACGAAAAAGCAAATCGTCAAACGGTTAGCTCATGAGGATCTTCTTACTTTCCGATCGAAAACACGCCCTTTTTTTGGGTAGCAGTTCTTTTGTGCCCATCTCCTCTCCAAGTCTCCAGAGGAGGCTCGTTGTTGGCCAGAGCCAAAAAACCGGGTTTCTTCTCCGATCGCACTTTCTCCTTTTTGTTTCTTTTGCGATCTGGGAAAGCGTTCTGTCTCTGACGGGCATCCGGAGCTGGGCTCAAACTCTTCCTCCACCCAGCGTTCGTGAAGACGTGGCCCCGATGCACTTTCGATCCAATCCCAACCCAACACCACCGATCCCTGAAATTCGTTTTCCCTTAGAACGTTTTTTTAACCGGCTGGTTTCAGGTCAAATACAACAAGCTTTTGAGGAGCTGCTTGGGAAAAGTCGCTTAGGGCAGGGAACTGACAACGTAAAAACCTTGGTAGAGAAAGTCCAGCAGGCAATGGCTACGTACGGAAAGGCAAAGTCTTTTGAAGTGTACGACACCTATCCGGTCGGCACAAGGATCTATGTTGTGAGCTATCTTCTGGGTCTAGAGCTTCAGCCTTTGCGTTGGAGGTTTGTTTATTACAAACCAGATGTGACGTGGAATATTATCGATGTAAGGGTGGACGATGAAATGGAAGACCTTATCAGTCGATAGGAATTCTCGCCTTTTGTAAAGGCCGGCCCAAAAGAGATGTTGTCTGGCTTATCCGTTAGTTGTGAACGTGAAAAAACCATCCGGGAGCGTTGAGAAAAATCGAACGTGCCATTTTGGAATGAACAAGTGTGGTCTCTAGGGAGAAACGGCAGCGTTTTCTCAACTTTGCCTCACTGGCCAGCCCGTGTCTTTTGACCATCGATCTTGGTTCAGGAACGACTACGTGAAACACCCTTGGTTATTCTCTTTCTTGGGAGTTCTGGGAGCTCGAGGCATGGGAGGATGAAGGACGCAAGCGAGCGATCAACTTGGCTTCCACTTCAGGTGGCACAAAGGCTGCAATACTGCCGCCTAGGCGGCAGATTTCTTTCACGAGTGAAGAGGAAAGATAGCTATAACTCTCCTTAGGCATTAGGAAGACTGTCTCGATAGAAGAATCGAGTTTTCGGTTTGTCAATGCGAGTTGGAATTCAAATTCAAAGTCAGAAAGGGCGCGCAGACCTCGCACGATTGCGCACGCTCCTTGGGAGCGCGCAAAGTCGACCGTAAGGCCATCGAAGGGGATAACACGTGGGTGTACATCTCCAAAGTGGTGATGAATGACCTGCTCAATGAGTTCGACTCGTTCCGCCAGCGAAAGGAGCGGTGCCTTGGGTGTATGAACGGCTACGGCAACGATGACCTCGTCAAATAGGCGACAGGCTCGCTGCAGTACGTCGAGATGTCCTAGAGTGATGGGATCGAAACTGCCGGGATAGATGGCCTTGGTCCTGGGCATAGATGGCTTTGGCTAGGAGAGGGTGATCCCGGAGCCGGGTCGGTTATGAGACAACTTCCCGACGGATTTCTGCGCCGACCTGTTGGAGTTTTTGATCGATGTTTTCATAGCCTCGATCAATGTGGTACACGCGGTGGACGGTCGTTTTTCCCTTGGCCACTAGCCCCGCCAGTACCAGGGCCGCTGAGGCTCGAAGGTCAGAAGCCATCACCGGTGCTCCGCTTAAATGAGAAACTCCCTCAATGGTTGCTCGGTTGCCGAGAAGTTCGATCTGTGCACCCATGCGTTTGAGTTCGCTAACATGCATAAACCGGTTCGGAAAGATACGTTCCTCAACCGTGCTCCGCCCCGGGGTGACGCACGCCAGAGCACAGAACTGGGCTTGCATATCGGTAGGGAAACCCGGGTAGGGTTCGGTTTGCAATTGAAAAGCCCGCAGCGGCCCATTGGTCCAAACCCGGATTCCGTTGGGCGTGATATCCCAGCGGGCGCCGCAGCTCCGAAGGGTCTGTAGGACAGAATCCATATGGGAGAAGGGGGCTCCTTCCAGGAGCAACTCTCCTCCTGTCATCACTGCGGCTACGGCGAACGTAGAAGCTTCGATTCGATCTCGGATGACCGTGTGCTCGGCGCCGTGGAGTTCCTCTACCCCTTCAATTTCCAAGACCCGAGTACCGGCTCCTCGGATGGTGGCTCCCATTTTTTGGAGAAACTCGACTAAATCGGCCACCTCGGGTTCCACGGCGGCCCCTTCAATCAAGGTTGTTCCCCGAGCCAGCGAGGCGGCCATAAGGACATTGTCCGTGCCTAGAACGGTTGACCCAAATTTTCCATAGAGTTCGACTTTGGCTCCTTTGAGTTCCTTGCACTGGGCCACGATGTACCCTTCTTCCACGCGAATCTCGGCCCCCAGTGCCGATAGTCCCTTAAGATGTAGGTCGATCGGGCGATCTCCGATCACACACCCCCCAGGTAAGGAAACTTTTGCTTGGTGGCAGCGGGCTAAAAGAGGACCGAGCACGCAAATGGAGGCTCGCATTTTCCGCACCAGATCGTAGGGCGCTTCCGGCTGAACATTCCGGGCCTGAACCCGGACGGTAGAGTCAGAAAATTCGACCTCTGCCCCCAGGAATTGTAAGATCTGGAGCATATAGCGAATATCCGAAAGATTCGGAACCCCGTGGAGGATACAGGGCTCAGGGGTCAAGAGCGTAGCTGCAAGGATCGGGAGGGAAGAATTTTTGCTTCCCCCAATGGAGACTTTCCCTTTGAGCGGTAGGCCTCCGTGAATGACCAACTTATGCACAGCTCTGGGCGATCAAAACTCTGGGAATCCCGCGCAAATCCTCGACTAGCTTCGTTACGTGGTAGCCTAGCTTTTGTAAAGAAGTTTGTATGGGTTCCGCTTGCCCATCCCCGATTTCCAGTGCAAGCCAACGGCAGCGGCCCCTAGCCTGTTCCGCCAACCCCCGAATGTAGCGCATTCCATCAGGCCCACCATCCAAAGCCAAAACGGGTTCCCATTGGATTTCCTTGGGCAGCTTGGGGATCCAGGCGGTGGGGATGTAGGGAAGGTTTGCAACGATGGCCTGGTAGAAGATTTGGGGAGCGCCGTCGAGTAGATCGCTTTCGAGAAACGTTACGTTCCCTAACCCTTGAGCGTTTTCTTTGGCTACCGCCAAAGCCGCGTCGCTTTTGTCACACCCAAAAATGGTGAGCTGGGGAAACATCTGGGCAAGACAAATGGCAAGCACACCGCACCCGGTCCCTACGTCGAGAATCGGAGGACCCTGCGGGTCCAAAAAAGGGAGGATCTCCTCGAGGAGGATTTCGGTTTCCGGTCGGGGGATAAAGGTCGCCGGGGTCACGGTGAAGCGTTGCCCTCGAAAAAGAGCATATCCTTGGATATACTGGAGCGGTTCCCCTCTTGCTCGGCGCCGCACAAGAGTACGGAGCGTTTCCAAAAGCTCCTCGGGGAGGGATTGGTCGAAGCGAAGGTAGAGGTCCAGGCGTTTCACCGCTAAAAGATCCGCTAAAAGCCATTCCGCGGACAGTCGGGGTGAGTCAACCCCGTGCTTGTGGAGGTACTGGGTGGTCAGCGAAAGGACTTCTCCGATCTTCATAGGCCTTCCCCAAAGAAACCTGCGATTTCCATCGCCGCGAGAAAAATGGTGGGGGCGCACAGCGCACGATGGGGTATACAATATGGCGGATGACCAACATGATCACCAACCGGAATGACGTCGACCCAGCGGTCTCCCAGCTGATCTGGTGTCCAAAGGATTGGTGCGACGTATTGACCCCGAGCGGTGGCTAGGCAAACCAGAGGGATGCAGGGTGCCGTCTACGCGGACCCTGGCTAGCCGGTGATCTCCCAGGAGGTCCAGCCGGATGACATTCATCTTTTTGTCGGCATCCCAGTTGCCATCGCCGTGGCCGATGCCGTCAAGGTGCGTAAGGGCGTCACGGCAACCCGGTGGTTCCAGCGTTTCCCCGAGGTAAAGAACCGCGGGTGTGGGGCGGTCAGCCGTGGTCGCCATCGTACTACCTTTGGACGGCGGCCAAAGTGAGCGCGGAGATCATCCGCCGTTCCATCGAGCGTTCTAACCATCTCACCCAAAGGATGAGCCATGATGCGCACGGCGTCGATCCAACAGGATGTTACGCCGGAGCAAACACGATCGCTTGCCGCCCTCTCCTCGGACGCCTACGCCGACGTTTGCAACCGGCTCGTTCCCGTCGTGCCCTCGTACTGCTTCTGGGACAGGGTAGCCCTGCACCAGCGCGCGCCTACACGCTGGTGCGCTAGGCAAACACCGGTGGGTGTCTAGGTGTGCTGCAGCGCCATTTTTACGCTGTGCAAGGCCTCCAGGGCAGAGAAGAGATAAGGAACCACGACGAAGGACGCGCCCGTTCCGGCGAACCGCTTCGACCATGCCAGCGTGCCCTTCAACAAGCCTACGTACACCATGAAAGGTGAAAGTGTGTTGCTCTACACGATCGAGGGACGCAAGAGCGTCCGGCTGCGTCTGGGCGAGCACCCAAGACGCATTTTTGCCTGCGGTCGGCCGAAGGAACCGGAACGCGTCTTTCGCGACAGAAGGGGGTATCTTAAGCTCGTCGTCGAGACGGAAGAGAGGCAAGCTCTGGGTCGGGCGCCATGCTGGGCGTGGATGTCGGGGAAAAGAACCTCTCCCTCATACGCACAGGCAAAATCTTGGGCGGCGGAAAGTGGCGCGAGAAGCGCGATCGCTCTCTTGCCCTGTGTCGTCGTCTTCCGTCCAACGGCAGCCAGAGCGCGAGAGGGAAGGCTGCGGCAGGTCTCCGGCGAAAGGATCCGGTACATTCGGTACATGAACCCCGAACCGAGTAGAACGATCGTCCGCGCCGCCATCGAGGCGGGGTCGACAGGATCGGGATGGACGACCTCACGGAGATCCGCGACCGGAGGAGGGTCGGCAAGCGCGTGTGCGCCCGTTAGCACTGCGGGGCGTGGCGGCAGGTAGCGTCCTTCGTCCAGTACGCCCATCGAGCCTACACTAGCTAGAGCGAGTTGTGTTGTGGAGGTCTGGGAAAACGCTCAGCACATCGGTTCAAGTCTCCTCACTGTGTTCTTTCGGGCGCACAGCGACGTGAGCGCAAGTCGGGATTTGCCACGATTGGGCGACGACGCCGAGCATTGGCCAAGGGCGGCCCTGAAGACGCCTGATGTTCAGAGCATGGGATGGATCAGACATCTCTTGCGCTCTCCAAGAAAGCCCGCGGCTTTACGGTCGGGGGTTATCTACCCCATTACCGGTTTTCCTTGAGTATCTCGGCGATTCGTTCCTGGGCCTCTTTTTCTGCCAGGGCGTCCAGCAAGGGTTCGAGATCACCATCGAGTACCGTTGCCAGATCGTAAAGGGTGAGGCGAAGGCGGTGATCGGTAACCCGGTTTTGAGGAAAGTTATAGGTCCGGATTTTCTCATGCCGGTCGCCTGTTCCAATTTGTTGCCGCCGGGCCTGCGCGTACTTTTGCGATTCTTCCTGCTGGCGTTTTTGCAGTAAGCGCGCTCGCAGGATGCGAAGGGCCTTTTCCCGGTTCTTTATTTGGGATCTCTCATCCTGGCAGCGAACGATCATTCCCGTAGGGATATGCAGGATTTGGACGGCAGAGTCGGTGGTGTTGACCCCCTGGCCTCCCGGGCCACTGGCACGGCAGACCTCAATGCGAAGCTCTTCCGGTTTGAGCACTACGTCCACTTCTTGAGCCTCGGGAAGGACAGCGACCGTGGCCGTGGAGGTATGAATTCGGCCCTGGGATTCGGTCACAGGGATCCGTTGCACGCGATGGACACCGCTTTCATATTGCATCCGTTGGTAGGCATCCGGTCCGCTCAAAAGAAAGATGACTTCCTTGAATCCTCCCAACTCGCTAGGGCTATGGGAAAGAACCTCTTTCCTCCACCCCTTGCGCTCCGCGTAGCGGCTATACATCCGGTACAAGTCTGCCGCAAAAAGGGAGGCTTCCTCTCCACCCGTACCGGCTCGAATCTCCACAATGGTATTTCTCCCTTCATTCGGATCGGGGGGAAGAAGGCCCAAGAGAAGCTTGCGAGAAAGCTCTCGTTCCTGCCGTTGCAGTCGCTCTTTTTCCTGGTCTGCGAGCTGGCGTAACTCGGGATCTTCGGCGGTCCGGACAAGCTCGTCCATTTCCCGGAGCTGTTTCCGACATTTCTCCCATTCCTCGCCCACCCGTACAAGCTCACCGATCCGCGCGTGTTCCTTCAGCACTTCCTGAGCATGAAGAGGCTGGCTATAGAACTGCGGGCGCGCAATTTCTTCCTCCAGCTCGCGATACCGCTGGCGAAGCTGCTGGACGTGCTCCGAGAGGTTCATGCGCGTGTCCACAAACCCAAGGGTAACCACTCAGCTTTTTGCGAACTTTCCGTATCGACCCGATTATTCCCCACGCAGGGTGACTCGCTTGTGCCGTTTCCCCTAACGAGACATGGCCCTTTTCCGTCGCAAGGCTCTGGGTATGCGTTCCAGTGAATTTCCGGGGCTTGGAAGCTTTCCGGGAGGGAGAGCTGCCCTGGAAAAATCCCCAAACACCTAACGACGTTTGACGCTTCCAACAAGAGTCGTTTTACCGAAGCGGCGAGTGAACTTTTCCACCCGCCCAGCGGTATCCACAAACTTCTGCTGGCCGGTAAAAAGGGGGTGACAGGCAGCGCAAATCCCAATGTGAATATCCGGGCGGGTCGAGCGTGTCCGATAGACAGCACCGCACGCACACCGGATCACGGCGTCCCCGTACTCTGGATGAATCCCTTTTTTCATCGAATTTCCTTCAACTTGACGGATCTTGTCCTTCCCGTCAATGCCAGGAACCCACGACCAGGCAGGCGTTATGACCTCCAAAGCCAAAGGAGTTATTCATTGCGATCCGAACGGGCCATTCCCGGGCTTTGTGGGGCACATAGTCAAGATCGCACTCGGGGTCTGGATGATCCAGGTTAATCGTCGGGGGAATAACCCCGGATCGTATGGCCTCGATACAAACCACCAGTTCCGCTGCCCCTGCAGCAGCCAGCATGTGACCGGTCATGGATTTGGTGGAGCTAATGGGAACACGGTAGGCATGGCGTCCGAAAACCTCTTTGATCGCCTGAGTTTCGCACCGGTCGCCGTCGGGCGTCCCGGTTCCATGGGCGTTGATATAGTCTACGGATTCCGGTGGCAGATGCGCTTTTTCCAACGCCTTCTGCATGGCACGTGCGGCTCCCTTCCCTCCCGGGCCCGGAGCGGTCATATGATAGGCATCGGCAGAAAGACCGTACCCCAAAATTTCTGCTAGAATCGGTACGCCCCGATGCAAGGCGTGTTCCAACTCTTCCAAAACCAGTATCGCGCCTCCTTCGCTTAACACAAACCCATCGCGGTCCCGATCAAACGGCCGAGAGGCTTTTTCGGGCTCGTGATTCCGCACGCTTAACGCTCTCATCATGCCAAACCCGGAAAGGCCCAGCGGGGTGACGGCTGCTTCACTACCCCCCGCCACCATCACGTCCGCTTCTCCCTCCCGGATGAGCCTCCAGCTTTCCCCGACGCAGTGGGCTGCGGTCGCACAAGCACTAATCACGGCAAAATTGGGTCCTTGGAAGCCGAACTCAATGGCGATCAGCCCTGACGCCATGTTATTGATCATCCTTGGGATCATGAAAGGGGATACCCGTGTGGGCCCCTTGGTCTCCAGAAGGGAATGCTGTTCTTCGAGCGTTTTGAGGCCCCCGATTCCCGAACCCACGATTACCCCTGCCCGAGTAGCATCCACTTCTCCCGGCCGGTCCAATCCTGCCTGCCGGACCGCTTCATAGGCTGCTGCCATGGCCAAATGGACGAACCGGTCCGTTCGCCGGACATCTTTGGAATTTCGAAAAAAGGGGTAGGGATCAAAATTTTTAATTTCCCCCGCGATTTGGGAATCAAACCGGCTGGCGTCAAACGAGCGCACCGGCGCAATCCCACTCCGGCCAGCCAGAACGTTGGCCCAGAATTCCTTCACACAGTTTCCGTTAGGGGCAACCACCCCCATCCCGGTTACCACGACACGGCGTGTGTTCACAGGTAGGAAGAAAAAAGGCACCGGCAGGCGGTGCCCGCGGATTCACCGAAGCCCTGGAGGGTCCCCCCTCTACTCCTCCATATTCTCCTCAATGTACCGGATGACATCGCCCACGGTTTGCAGCTTTTCGGCTTCCTCGTCCGGTACCTCCACGTTGAACTCTTCCTCGAAGGCCATGACGAGTTCTACTGTATCCAGGGAGTCTGCTCCCAGGTCCTCGATGAATTTTGCGTCCGGCGTTACCTGCTCTGGGTTCACGCCAAGTTGTTCCACAATAATTTCTTTTACACGTTCCTCTACGGACTTTTCCGCCATGGCTCGTTCTCCTTCAAGGTTAGGCGTAATTAGAAGCGGCGAGGCAATTTAGCAACCCAATTTTCATTGCATCGCCATTCCCCCGTCTACCACGAAAGTCTGACCAGTAATATAGCCAGCCTTCGGACCGCACAAGAACGAGACCAGACCCGCCACTTCTTCCGGTCGGCCAAACCTTCCCAGAGGAATGGCTCCCAGAATCCTCTCCCGAAGGTGCGGATCCAGTCCCTGGGTCATGCCGGTTTCAATAAACCCTGGACAGACAACGTTACAAGTGATGTTTCGGGAAGCAACCTCCCTCGCCAGGCTTTTGGTAAAACCCAAAAGCCCAGCCTTGGCAGCTGCATAGTTCGTCTGTCCTGCATTGCCCAGAAGAGCTGAAACCGAGCTAATGTTGACAATCCTCCCTTCTCGCTGCGAAAGAAAACCCTTAAGTAGGGTTTTCGTCCAGTGAAAAACCCCTTTTAGGTTCGTATCGATCACCACGTCCCAGTCCTCCTCGGTCATTCGCAAAAGGAGCCGGTCCCGAACGATTCCTGCATTGTTGACCAGCGCGTAGACAGGACCCATCTCCTCTAAGATTTGTTGCGCCGCCTTTTGAATCTGCGCCGGTTCCGTACTGTCGGCGCAATAGGCTCTGGCCTCACCTCCCAGGGCAAGGATTTCGTGGACCGTCTGGTTCAAAGGTTCTGGACTACGGCTAACACAGGCAACGCGGGCCCCTTCCCGAGCGAGTTCCTGTGCGATGGCTCGCCCGATCCCTCGGCTGGCACCCGTGACAACAGCAACCTTACCCTTGAGAGACATGGAGAATCTCGATAAGATCGGCAAGCTTCTCGTACGTCAAGCATTGGGCGTTGGGGTGAATCCGGCGAACCAGACCGCAAAGAATCCCCCCAGGACCAATTTCTACGAACCGTTCGATGCCAAGCTCGAGCATCTTCCGCAAGCATCCCTCCCATAACACTGGGTGGGAAACCTGCTCCGCCAAGCTCCGACGGATCTCTTGAGGCTCCGTAACGATCCCTCCGGTTCGGTTGGAAAAGACCCAAAACCGCGGTGGCCGAATGGAAAGGCGTTCCAGGGCGCCAGAAAGTTTCCGTTCCACCTCCCGCATGTCACTGGAATGGAAGGCACCGCTGACGGGTAAAAGAACCGCCCGGGCTCTTTTGTTTCCCTGAAGCCATTGCGTGAGCTTTTCGATGCGGTCCTTCCTTCCCGAAAGCACGATCTGGGTGGGCGCATTATAGTTGGCAACTTCTACTCCAAACTTCCTGGCAAGTTCCTCGACCGCGTGTAACGGTAACCCGAGGATCGCTGTCATGGCTCCCGGTTTTTCTTGTGCTACCTCCTCCATCCAGCGCCCTCGTTGCACGACAAGCTCTAGAGCCTCGTACGGGTCGAGCGAACCGGCAGCCGCATGGGCCGTCCATTCTCCTAGCGAAAGACCCGCCAGGGCAATCGTCGGGAAATCCGGGCAGTGGGATTGCAAAAGCCAGTAGAGAGCCATTCCTTGCACGTAAAGAGCTGGCTGGCAAACCGAGGTCCGCGACAGCTCTTCCATGGGTCCTTCAAAGGAAACTCGCGTCAAGGGAAGTCCCGCAATTTGCTCCGCCTTCCGATACCAGTCCCGCACCAGGGGTGAGGCTTCCCAGAGGTCCTTGCCCATCCCAACCCTTTGAGCTCCTTGGCCAGCAAAAAGGAGACCCCACCCGTTTGAACATCGTCCAATCTCCATGGGTCTTTTCCGTCGGTTAGATAGCTATCCCTGCGGCAAAGGACTGCACACTGTCAAAAGGAAAAAGCGCTCCTTTTGCGGTTTCGCTTTTTTGGTAAAAGCGGCACTCCGCTCTTAGGTCGTACGGGTTGTCGCACGCGCCGGTTTTTTGGGGGAACGGCCTTCGGGTGGACCCTGAAGAGAGACCCCGATCTTGGGACAAAGATCCTCCAGTTCGCAGTGCCGACAATCGGGAAAGCGCGCACGGCAACGCTTTCGCCCGTGCCAGATAAGCCAGTTACTGAAATCCGTCCATAGCTCCCGGGGAATCTTGTCCATAAGTTCCCGTTCGATGGCTTCGGGATTGTTTCCCTTTGCCAGCCCCAATCTGTGGGACAGGCGGGCGACGTGACGGTCGACCACAATGCCCTCGTTCCGCCCGAAACCGTTGCCCAAGACAACGTTGGCCGTTTTTCGTCCGACCCCCGGAAGGGAAAGGAGCGCCTCCATATCCGGAGGGACTTCGCCTCCATATTTTTCGCACAAGATTTGGCAGCTGCGCTGAATGTTGCGCGCTTTCGAGCGGTAGAGACCGATCGCCCGAAGATCTTTTTCTAGTTCGGCAAGGTCGGCCTGGGCGTAGTCGCTTGCCGTTTTGTATCGTTGAAAAAGCTTCTGCGTCACCCTATTGACACTCTCGTCGGTGGTCTGGGCCGAAAGAATGGCAGCCACCAGAAGTTGCAGAGGATTGTTGTAGGTCAAAGCGGGCCGGCTATTCGGGTAGGTAGCTTTGAGTCGCTTGCAAAGCTCTCTGACCCACGGGGGACTGCCCACGACCATTGATCCGGAGCCTTCTGTCATTGCTGGGCAGCGAGGCGTTCGGCCAGCCGGGCCAGTGCCGGAGAGCGATCCTCTGGGTTCAGGCGAACCTGGATGAGGGAAAAGGTTCCCCGCACCGCAAAACTTTCCTGGAGGGCACTTTCCAATTGTTCGTTCGTTTCTACTAGAAACGCTCGCCCGGTACCCAAAACGTCCGGCACTTTCCAGTAGTTCCAGGGTAATAACTCGTTGTAGGGGCCCTGCCGGATCTGTCGCTCGGTTCCGTATCCCTGGTTGTCGAGCAAAAGGACAATCGGATCTAACCCCCAACGGGCAATGGTGGAGAGCTCCATTCCGGTCATCTGGAAAGCTCCATCCCCCACCAGAACGAGAGGCCGGAGCCGGGCGTTAGCCAGTTGCGCCCCCAGTGCCCCCGGCACGGCAAAACCTAAGGAGGCGTAATAAGCGGAGCCCAAAAATTCGGTTCTCTGGTGGACCAAAAGATCGGCAGCCCCAAAAAGAGCATCTCCGACATCGGCAATGACCACGGTTTCGTCCGTCAGATACCGGTTAAGCCTGCCAAAAAGAGAACGGACCGTCACCCGGTCGCGCGCTTCTCCCAGAGAAAGTTCGCCAGGAGGCCGGGGGAACTCCCGCCGGGGTGCCTTCCAACCTTGGGTGCGCTTGAGCAGGCCGCGTAGGAAATCCTCTAGCGTGACATTTTCGTAACGGTGGTACCGAATGGAAAGCCTTTCACTGGTCGCGTAGATGCAACGAGCCGGATCCAGTTGCGCTGTGTAAATCCCCAGATTAATATCTGTCATAAAAACGCCCAGCATCAGAAGGCAATCGCTCGATTCCACATACTCGCGGACTTCTGGCCGGCCAAGCGCCCCTTCATAAACTCCCATGTAATAGGGATGAGTCTCAGCGATCACCGACTTGCCTAAAAGAGTGGCCGCAACGGGGATTTCTACCTGCAGGGCAAACTCTTCCAGCTCTTGTTGCAAGCCAAAACGATGGATTTCTACATCGGCTAAAAGGCAAGGCTTTTGAGCAGAGGTAAGGAGCGTGACGGCCTCCTCCAGGGCTTCCTCAAGCGCTTCCGGATCGCTTGGCTCTTTGACCACAAGCGGAGGGGGTGGAAAGGGGGTCGAAGAGGGGAGGGGAGCAAAACTCGTGTCCCGGGGCAATTCGATGTAGACGGGACGCTTGTATCGAAGTGCCTGCGTAAGTACCCGATCCACTTCTTGGGGAGCCCTTTCCGGTTCCGACAAAAGGGTGCAGGCTACCGTGAGTTCCTCAAAGACTCTCCGTTGGGTGTCAAAATCTCGGACCTTATGATGAAGGAGTGAATTTTTTTCTCGTTCCTTCATTCCAGGTGCTCCAGAGAGCACGAGCACCGGCGACTTTTCCGCATACGCCCCAGCCGTAGTGTTGGCTACCTTAAGACCTCCTACACAATAGGTCACACACACCGCCCCCATTCCCCGAATCCTTGCATAGGCGTCGGCAGCGAAACCGGCTCCCTCTTCATCGCAGGTGGTAACAATGGAAATCCCCTTTTCCAAGAGCGCATCGTAGACAGGAAGGACGTAATCACCGGGTATCCCGAACACATGAAGGACACCCAGCTCTTTGAGCCGCGCTACCAAGTAGTCCAGTACGCGTAAGGACATGGGGGGTCCTGGCTCAATCCGGCTTTCCAAGGGGTTGAGAATCAATGACCGGAGGCTCGGAAGTAAGAACCACCCCCTGCTGCCGCAGGCTCGGTTCGGGCGGTGATTGACCGAGGAGCCGGTAAAATTCTTCCCCTTCAATGGTCTCTTTTTTGAGCAAAAGCTCCGCTAAGTCCGCTAGTTCCTTTTGGTGTTCCGACAGGATTTGCTTGGCCTCCGCCATAGCCTGCTCCAGGATGGCTTTGACCTCCGTATCAATGAGTTGCGCCGTTTTTTCGCTGCAATCTCGACTCCACAACCCGTTGAGATCCCCTAAAAAAGGCGAAGGACTTCGCGAGGCACAACGCGCTAGTCCTACACTCTCGCTCATCCCATAAATACATACCATCTGACGCGCGAGAACCGTGGCCACATCGAGGTCATTTTCGGCCCCTGTGCTTGGCTCTCCATACACGAGTTCTTCGGCTGCGCGTCCTCCAAGGGCGCAGCGGATGCGACTCAAAAGCTCGCTGCGCGTAGCCAGATAATGCTGATCGGTCGGGAGTTGAAGCGTAAATCCGAGTGCTCCCTTGCCACGAGGAACGATGCTAATTTTTCGAACAGGATCGGCAGCGGGACTAAAAGCCGCCACAAGCGCATGTCCCACCTCGTGGATGGCCACCCGCCTGCGTTCCTCCTCTCGAAGCCGGCGGCTTCGCTTTTCCGGACCAGCGACGATTTTTTCCAGAGCGGCCTCCAGGTCTTCTTGAGTAATCGCTTTTGCGTTGCGCCGCGCGGCAAGGAGCGCCGCTTCGTTGATCAGATTGGCTAGATCGGCCCCAGAAAAGCCAGGGGTTGCCTGAGCGATTCTGCGCAAATCGACGTGACTATCCAGGGGTTTTCCCCGAGCATGGACTCGCAAGATCGCTTCCCTTCCGTCCAGATCAGGAAGATCGACGACCACCTGCCGGTCAAACCTCCCCGGGCGTAGGAGAGCCCGATCAAGAATTTCCGGACGATTGGTGGCTCCGAGAACGATAATCCCCACGTTGGGGTTAAACCCGTCCATTTCGACAAGGAGTTGGTTAAGGGTCTGCTCTTGCTCGTCGTGACTGACGATGACTCGGGCCCCCCTTTGTCGCCCGATTGCGTCTAGCTCATCGATGAAAATAATGCAGGGAGCCTGTTTTTTGGCCTGGGCGAAAAGGTCACGCATGCGAGCGGCGCCCACACCCACGAACATCTCTACGAAGTCACTTCCGCTGATCGAAAAAAAGGGAACCCCTGCCTCTCCTGCTATGGCTCTTGCCAGAAGGGTTTTTCCGGTTCCGGGAGGCCCCACTAAAAGGACTCCCTTTGGGATTCGGGCACCGAGGGATCGATAACGAGCCGGGTTTTTTAAAAAATCGACAATCTCTTGAAGTTCAAACTTTGCTTCGTCGCAGCCGGCCACATCCTCAAAGGTAACCCCTGTGCGCTCTCCTTTAATGAGTAACGCCCGGCTTTTCCCAAAGCTTAGGAGGGGATGAGCGCCACCCCCCACCCCTGCCAGTCGAGTAAAGAGGACCCAGAGACCCAGAAGTACCATGAGCGGTAAAATCCAGGAAAAAAAGAGGGTCCCAAGAAAGCTTGGACGAGTGGCCTGGTATCGAACTCCCGACGATTGGAGTTCTTGAACAAGTGTCGGGTCTTCCAGGCGAACCGTTCGAAAGAATTTCCCGATCGTTCCCTTGGCCGAGGGACCCTCTAGGCGTCCCCGTATCTCATCAGGCCCGATCCAAAGCTCGGCAATTTCTTTCTGGGCCAAAAGCTTCTTAAACTCGCTGTAGGGGATGGTCGTAAACCGGGCTTCATGAAAGCTCTGCTGCCAAAACCAAACCAAAGCCAGAGCGAGAAGGATCTGGATGGCTAGCCCCACCCAGGGATGGGGAGCTTGGGGGGGAAGTTTGGGTCGCTGACCCATCCATCGAGTCCGATGGGGGGAGGGGGGGCGATTGGCTCCTTGAGGCATGGGTAGAGCTTTCTCCTGTATGAAGAGTAGCGAAAAGCAGGCCGTTTTGCGAGTCAAAGACGGTGGGAAACGCTTCTCTCTGTATCTTTTTATTAGCTTTAGCGCATAGCTTGGGAGTTTGTTTACCGACAGCGGGGCGTATCCGAAAAAGAAGGTTTCGGTCCAAGGGGAGCGTTGGTTTTTTCCGGTCTCCTAGCGTCTCCGTTGGCGCCGGCACTTTGAGAGCTCGTCGGATTTGTGCCGGAGGAACTAAAAAAGATTTCCCTTGCCCAAGTCAGAAGGATTTGGGTCTTTGAAACCGGGTTGCGCCGCTGTTCGAGCCTCCCATGATCGTTACTGCTACGTGAAGGCTGGCTTCTAGCTTGAACCCATTTGAAGCTAGAACGGAGCTCTGGGTCTTTCCTTGGCTCGGCGGCCAACCAATGGCATCGCTAGCGCAAAAAGAGAGAGTAGAAGAAATAAAACCTTCTGTGTCTCTTACCTTTATGCGTCTTTAAATAGGCTTAAGCTTAAAGAAGATCGGTTATAATGCCGATGATCCCATAGATGCCACAATAAAGAAAAGTCCCCTTCATTGGACGCAGTCAAGAGGTCGGGCTATCTTTTTTCAAGGCCCATAGGAAGGGTAGAAGTGAAAACCATACGCTTGGGTCTCCTACTAGGTGCTGGAGTGCTGGCTATTCTTTCTGCGGGAGTGGTTATTTACCAAGCGTACCAGGGTGACGAGCGGGAGGCGGCCAGAGGGGAGTTCTCCCGCACGCTCAATCGCTTGCTCGCCAAGGCCCCTCAGAGGGAGGAGCTGGTGCAGCTTTCTGAGCAGGCGCGATCACTCATGCCGGATCGGGCAAAGATAACAGAGGCTACCTTGAAGGAGCTAGACCAGTTGGGGAGCCGTGCGTTGGATAAAGCGAGGCAGGCTCGAGAAATAGTAGCTCAAATTGACCAAGCCAAAGAAGAGATTGCTTACCGCCACCATCTTGCAGCCTCTGATGAGGTTGTTAGCTATTTGCAGGCTCAAAAGATTGAAGAAATCCGGCGCTTGGCAGACGATTTTGAGCGTTTTGCTAGCGATGTCCGGAATCAGATGATTCCCATTGTTCAGAATGCTTTGAGCAGTCCTGTGCAGGAGCAAGCTACGGAGGAGCGAACGACCCAGGGACAGCCACCCACGGGATCGAGCCCATCGGAGACTTCTTTTGAGCATGCGAAGCGGCAGGCCTATCCGGCAACCCGACCCAACTCCAGAGGGTACTACGAGTATTCATACGATTATGGTGAGTTTAGTTCCCCGGGTTATGCATACACCTATGCGTATCCCCCTTTTGTAGCGTATGACTTCTGGCCATGGTGGTGGGATTGGTGGCCTTGGATGGGGTGGGGTTGGTGGGATCCCTTCTGGTGGTGGGG
>NZ_CAJNOB010000001.1:300000-401379 GCF_905250085.1 Candidatus Methylacidithermus pantelleriae | reverse complement strand
TCCTGGGAATCAAAGAGGAATTTTCCCGCGCGATACGAACCCTATCGCAAGCCTTTTGATTCCCCTAAAAAACTCTCGCCCGGCCTGGGAGGCTACCTTCTCGTACGCGCTTTGAGGTTTCCAACAGGGCCTTGCCTTCTCCGGTTGAAAAGCCGCCTAGCTCCCAGAAAGCTTGTAATAGGCCAGGACGCAGCGAGCCCCGCCCATGGCCGTAACGAGGTTTTGCCTCTGCCGCCAAGTCTCGTTTGTTTAGCTTTTGGCAACCTGGGATACCAAATGGATGGGTAACCCGTCCAACAACACCTTCCGCCGGATGCGATCGTCAAACGAGTGGTCCAGGGCCCGAACCACGTCCCGATGAACCGTTTCCTCTTCCCTCAGTCGCCGGCCAATCTCGCTTGCGGCGGCAGAAAGCACCCCGAAGCGCCGGCGGACCAGCGCGCTGGAAAACTGGCCTGCTCGGTGTTTCGCACCGTTTTCCGCTGGGGCGTTCCAAGCACCTAACCAAACCCCGGCAGGATAGACTGCCGGCTCTAACCTAGCTCCGCATGCGCCATGGAAGAAAGAAGCTACTGTTTGTGCTACCAAGGATCCAAGAGGTTGAGACTCTCTTGAAAGTGCAAATCCCCCCGGAGGGAACATGGGATCGAAAAATCACAGCGCTTTCTCAAGCCAGAGCTTCACTTGCATGGATTCCTCGAACTTCCTCGACATTCCTTTCGCATAACACCTTGCCTCCATGGAGGCCACAAGAAACCCCTATTACCCAGAGCAGCTAAAAGAAAAGCCCCCGACGCGGAGTCGGGGCAGCTAACCGTGTGGCACGCAAAGCGGCCTCTTTCGGCGTTGACGTAGCCTAGGCGTCAGTTATAAAAACAGGATCGCGCGGGAAATGCTCCAGGTAACACATCAGAGGGGAATACAACCCCAAGAAATCCGCGCCGTTGAGAAGCGAGAAGAAAGGAGGCCGAAGAGTATGACCGCAATAGGTAGGTGTTGGTTTTCTCCCATCCGTCTCTTCCTTAGCTGGACGTTTGGAGTGTCACTCTGGGTCGTGGCCAATCCGAAGGGATACGGTCAGCCGCTTCTGCCGACGGGGATTTCGAGCACGTCAGGCGCTCCGGTCAATGCAGTGTACACTACCGATAAGTTGACCGTGATACAGTCCGGCCCTCTCAATGCTCGAACCATTATCAATTGGGGTACGTGGGGTTCCTCGACCACAGGGTTTGACATCGGTTCTGGCAATAGCGTTGAGTTCGTTCAACCGGGTACGCACTCAGCGATCCTCAATCGGGATATCACGGGAAATCCCAGCCAAATTCTGGGTGCGATTCAGGCAAATGGAGAAGTTTACCTCATTAACACTGCAGGAATCACAATCGGCAACGGGGCGGTCATCAACGCGTTTAGCTTTGGGGCGAGCACCTTCGACGTGAACGACAATGACTTCTTAAATGGTTTCCCTAGCGGGCATGTCCTATTGACGCAGACGGCGCCAGGGGTGTCCCTGTCCGTGAACGGTTCCAGCATTACTGCCTCCAATCAAGGAGGCCATGTTGTACTCGTTAGTAATAATATCCGTATCGGCACTTCAACGCTTACGGGTACATACGTAGGCTTGGCCGCTGCCAATGGATCGGTGGACATTAACCTTGTGGGGACAACGCCCATCGTGCAAGGCCTTTACGGCGATACCCACATCACGATCGGGCAGCCTGGTGGCGAGGTGCATATTGTCAATAGCGATGTTACGGCAAGCAACGGCTTATCCATCGGCGGCCAGATAGATATCGCTACGGGTATCGCCAAAATCGAACATTCGAACCTAGCTGCGAACGGAACCTTAGCAGGCGGCAACATCAATATCTTTGCGAACTCATCGCCTTCCACAAACCAAGGAAAGAGTGTGCTCATTAACGGTGGCTCGCAGCTCAGTGTAGCGTCAAGCTCCGGTCAAGGGGGGACGATTGCTATCTTTTCGCAAAATCAGTACCTTAGCGCTGCCTCGACCCAATGGGATGCGCTTGGGGGATCTAGCACCCTCGATGGAGAAATTTTTATTGAACAAGCTAATGTCAGATTGAAGCCGATTGTAAATGGCGCTTACACTCCAGCACCCATCATCTTCCAACCGTAGTCCATTGCCGGTTCACCTTTTTTCCTTAAAAAAAAGGCCTGCTTTTCCCAGGCCTTTTTTGTTACCAGGGATCTCTATGGGGGAAGCGTTCCTTTTAGACGCGTTTTTCGGGTTTGTTCTATTGAGTCGTGGCGCCGTAGGGAAGATTAGAGCGAACGCTTCCCAAAAAACATATCGGGCGGTCCTCGAAACGGTTTTTCTTTTGCACCTTGCGTTTGCCTACTGCCAGTTCTCCCATTCCATGCCTGGCATGCCCTCATGAATCACCGGGACTCGTTTCTGGTTTTCCCCAAGTCCAGGGAAGCCAGGGAGAAAGGACATCCCCTGCTACAGGAAAAAAAGCCATCGCGTCTTTGCTCTTTTCCATTGGGTCGGTGGAGAGTCTCCAACTTGGGCCTCCCCGACGGCTGCTGTAGACTTTGTCACGACGATTCAAGCCGGCGAAGCGCAATAGGAATAGATCGCTAAGCAGCAGGGTGGCAGTACCTTCCTCCCCATTTTTCAATCCATCCTTTTGAGGGCGCATTTCTAGCCCGGCCTATGGGGACACTCTTGATGTAGGCGTATAAACTCCCACCCGAAAACCTCATTGCCACAGGTTCGCCCACAAGCTCATCGCTTGTCAGTGACCCATGGTACCATGAGCTTTTTTAGGGAAAAGGGGCCGGAGAGTAGTTTTGCACTCTAGGAGGGGGGACTACTTGTAACCGTTTGCTATTCAGCACCAGCCGATCCTTGCGAGAAAACCTCGGCTCAAGACCCTCTGGCCAGGGGACCAGGTCTTCCGGTTGGGGAAGACCCCACAGGAAACTGAAAGTTTCATAGGAACCGACGTCCAATTGAACCAGCTCCGGATGCTTTTGCGGATCCAGCCAGGTCAGAATCGCCAAAATGACCTTTGGATCCACCATCGTGCATCCTTCCGAGGGAAGCTTTGGGTCAGTCCAAGCGTGCAGGAATATGGCACTTCCGGCGCCGGGAACGGATCGAGGATAATTATGCTCGATCAAAATCATCCACTTCCTCGCAGGAATTCCTAGACTCATTCTCTGGGAGGGAAACCAGGAAGGCAACGGCAGTCCTTCCGGCAAGCTTACCAAATGGTTATATTGGGGAAGGGACGGGTCATCCACCCAGGCGTCCCGGGAGGTCTTTCGGTGGTACCAAGGCCACCGTGCTCCTTCAGGCAGTCGATCTTCTTCCCCTAGGACCCACCCGATCCGGAACCGCCCTGCCGGGGAACAGCCGTCCCCTTCACGTTTCTGCTTGCCCCTCTGCGCTGGATGGAGCCCGATTCCCCAGGCCAGGCCATTGCGTCCTACTCGAGCAAAAAACCATGGGCTTTCCGCTTTCCAGGGAGTGTGAAAGCTCGATCGCTCATAAAGGCGGATCCAACCGAAGGACGCACTTGTCGCTGGAGTAAGACAGACCAGAAGCTGCTTGGCATACGTCGGGCAAGGAAGAGGTGGGGGGAACCAAAAGACGCGAATCCACTCGAAAAGTCCCCAAAGGAAAAGGGGAACCCAAAGACCCCAAACGAGCCAGAAGAACGGTCCCTTCGTGCGGATTTTCACAAAAGCTTCCAACGCAGTCGCTTTTCGGCTATCCCTGTCCCCGGCAGCGGCCCTTTTCCCCTTGTGCCAAAGTCGGTTTCCCAATCTTACGACCCTGGAATCCATCCAGGAAAAACCATTTGTTTTTCTTTTTGGTGCCCTATAGAAAGCTGGCTGTGAAGGCCATCATCGTTCGTCGGTTAGGCCAACCAGAGGTCATGACGCTGGAAGAGCTTCCCGACCCAGTCCCCGGGGAAGGAGAAGTATTGGTCAGAATCCATGCAGCCGGAGTAAACCCGGTGGATACCTACCTGCGCGGAGGCCAGTTCGGGTATTCTCCGGAGCTACCATTCACGCCGGGTATTGACGGCGCCGGGGTGGTGGAACAAACTGGTCCGAAGGTCACTAAAGTCAAGGCAGGCGATCGGGTATACCTGGCTGGGAGCCGCACGGGCACCTACGCCGAACTTGCTGTCGCGTCGGAGTCACAAGTTTACCCGCTTCCTCCCTCGATTAGCTTTGCGGAGGGTGCTTGCCTCTATGTACCCTATGGGACGGCCTACCGGGCTCTTTTCGTTCTGGTTTCTCCCAAACCAGGTGAAACCCTTTTGGTTCACGGGGGCAGTGGAGGCGTAGGGCTAGCCGCTATTCAATGGGCCTCTGCCTTTGGCTTGCGGGTGGCTGCAACGGCGAGCACCGAAGAGGGACGGTCGCTTGTACTCCGCAATGGAGCTCAGGCAGCTTGGGATCATACCGATCCGTCCCACTGGGAAAAGGCGGTTGAATGGACGGGCGGAGTCGGTTTTGGAATTGTGTTGGAAATGCTTGCCAACGTCAATCTCGCCCGGGATCTTGACATTATTCGAACGGGTGGACGAGTGATCGTCGTTGGATGCCGGGGAGAGAGTTGTATTGACCCTAGAAAGCTAATGGCCAAAGACGGTGGAATTCTTGGATTAAGTCTGGCCAATGCTTCGCCCCAAGAACTCGAAGGGTTTCATTTGGCCCTTGAAGCAGGTCTGTCGCGAGGCTTCGTCCGACCTCACATTCGAGCGATCCTACCCTTGTCCCAAGCACCCAAAGCGCATCGCATGATCTGGGAGCCCGGAGCTCTTGGAAAGATCGTTTTAGTTCCCTGAAAAAGATTCCGTACGGGCAGCAAAGAACATTAGACAAAGCCATCTTGGCCCGAGAACCGGGCTACCTTAAGCCTGGGAAGTTTTTGCGGTTTTTTCTTACGAAAGTCCCTGTGACTGCGCCGTGCACCGAGGCTTCCGAGGAACAAACCAGACAACGATGTAAGGACCGAGACAGCCACAACAACTCCGTCCGCGCCTTGGAAATAGGCTCGCCTAGGGTTTTCTCTACCTGCGTACCCTCCTCAGCGGAACCGCTTTTCCCCGTTTGGCTTCAGCTAAGCATCCGCCGAAGCTCTTGCTCTGTCATCACTGGAATGCCAAGCCGCCGGGCTTCTTGGAGTTTCGACCCGGGATTTTCTCCCACGATAAGCCAATCCGTACGACGGCTTACCGTAGAGGCTACACGCCCACCAGCTGCCTCGATCTTTCTTGCGATTTCCTCCCGCGGTTCGGAAAGAGTTCCGGTAATGACCACAGTCTTGCCGGAGAGCGGTCCAACCGGCAACCGGCGCTCCAAGCATTGGAAATTGACTCCGTATTCTTTGAGCCGCTCGAGGCGCCGGCGATTTTTGGGATCCCGGAAGTACCGGTAAAGACTATGTGCAACAATCTCTCCAACGTTCGGTACTGCCTGGAGCTCTTCCAAAGATGCCTGGGCCAAGCGGTTGAGATTCCCAAAATGCCGACAAAGTTCCTGAGCAAGGGTTTCCCCCACATGGGGGATCCCTAACGCAAAAATCAGGCGAGCTGCATCTTGCTTTTTACTCTTTGCAATCGCCTCCAAAAGATTTCGGGCCGACTTTTCTCCCATGCGTTCCAAACGCAAAAGATCACGCATCTGGAGCGTGTACAAGTCCGCCACATCTTGCACCAACCCCGTATCCACCAGTTGATCGGCCAGCTTCTCCCCCAGCCCTTCTATATCCATCGCTCTGCGCTGCGCAAAGTGCATCAAAAGGCGCTTGAGCTGTGCCGGGCAGTTGAGATTCGGGCAGCGAAGAAAAATCCCCTCCCATTGAAGCTTTTCTCCGCATACGGGGCATTGTTCCGGCGGGACAATCTCTTTTTCGGTACCATTCCGAGCGGCCACATCCACCCCAACCACTTCCGGGATCACCTCACCTGCTTTTTGCACAAAGACATAATCTCCAATGCGAATCCCTTTTCTTCGGATCTCATCGAAGTTATGAAGAGTGGCCCGGCTCACAATGGTCCCTCCTAAAAACACAGGATCCATCTCTGCCACGGGGGTTATGGTCCCTGTTCTTCCGACTTGAAACGTTACCGAGCGAAGCCTCGTCCGGGCTTTCGCCGAGCCATACTTGTAGGCAATGGCCCAGCGAGGTGCTTTGGCCGTTTGCCCCAACCGTTCGCGCAAAGTCCAGTCATCCACTTTGATGACGGCCCCATCTGTCTCATAAGGCAGCGCGGGACGCAACTGATCAAGCTCACGGACGGCTAAGAGAAGCTCTTCCTTATTCTGGCAAAACCAAAATCTCTCGGGACGAGGAAGCCCGGCCTTGCCGAGAAACTCCAACCACTGGCGCTGAGTTCTTATGGATAGGCCACGGATTTGTCCGGCGGCGTAAAAGACAATCGCAAGCGGCCGGGAAGCAACGATTCGAGGGTCAAGCTGTTTAAGCGTACCGGCAGCAGCATTACGAGGATTGGCAAAGGGCGGCTCTCCCGCCCGGATTCTTTCTTCGTTCACCTTCCGGAAGGCCTCCAAAGGAAAGTAGACTTCTCCCCTGACTTCTAAGACCTCCGGAGGAGAAGCTAAGAGAAGGCGAAGGGGGAGCGAACGAATGGTACGAACATTTTGGGTGACATCATCCCCGACTCTTCCATCACCCCGTGTGGCTGCCTGGACAAAAACCCCCTTCTCATAGCGGCAGCTAATAGATACCCCATCGATTTTCGGCTCCACCACCATCGGAACAAAAGGGCAACGGAGAGCTCGAGTCACCCGTTCGACAAACTCCAAAAGCTCGCTTTCCGAATAGGTATTATCCAAACTCAACATGGGAACAGCATGTTCCACATGGCGAAACTCTTCTAGTGGCTGACCGCCCACCCGCTGGGTGGGCGAATCGGGGGTGATTAGTTCCGGAAACTTTTTTTCGAGCTCTACCAATTCATGATAGAGGGCGTCGTAGGCTTCATCGGAAATTTCTGGTTGGCCTAGAACGTAGTAAAGATAATCATGCCGACGGATTTGTTCGGCGAGCTCCCGATGCCGCTGGACTGCCTGTTCGCGGGTCATCTCTTAGCCCCCTTTTTTCTTCCCCTGCGCATACCCTTTCTAGAAGAAAAAAGCTATCGAGCACGGGCGGCGCCAAAAAGAGAAAAATCGGCCGTCCAAGAAAAACCACAAAGAGGACCCTTGTGGAGACAGTCAAGCGGGTCATCGTTTCTTTGGGCTAACGAAGCTTTTTCCGCTAGGTTCGCTCAGAAGAAAAGGAAAAAGCCCGCAGGCTCGCTTTGGCTTACGCATGGCCGATAACCCGCACCCCATCCGGTACAAAGCGAAAAGGAGTGGTTAACTGTGGGGGCTTTCTCTGTAGTCGGAATCGACGGAGGAGCTACCAAGACTCAATGGGTAGTTCTAGACAACCAAGGCGAGACGGTTGCCGGGGGACGAGCCGGACCCGGAAACTTCCTCCTGGCCGAGCCAAGCGAGTTGGAAGAACTTTTGCGTCACATTGCACGAGGAGTGGCCTGCTGGCCGATCGGCGGCGTAGGGGGATTTTTTGCTGGCTGTCGTACGGAAGCGGAGCGAGTTCGTCTTACGACCCTGTTACGAACCGTGTGGCCCTCGGCTCAAACCATCCTGGTGGGAGATGATGTGGAAGCCTCATTTGCGGCCGCCTACCAAGAACGGGATGGAATCCTTGTGCTCTCCGGAACCGGGTCGCACGTCGCCGGTCGGAAAGAAAATCGGTGGGAACGCGCGGGTGGCTGGGGACACTGGTTTGGAGACGTGGGAAGCGGCTACGATCTAGCCCGCAGGACATTGGAGTGCTTCTACCGCCAGTATGATCTTTCCGGGAAGCTCCCGAACGGGCTCGAAGTCTTTCTGGGAGTGTGCTCCGAAAATAACCCGGAGGAACTGGCCCGGCGGTTTTTCCTTCGCACAAGGGAACCCAAAAAGGAACTGGCGGCGTTAGCTCCCTTCGTATTCCAATTGGCATGGCAAGGGAATGGAACCGCCTGGCGGGTGATCCTCAAAGCGGCTCGGGAGCTTGCGCTGCGAGCGTGGAGGATTGCGCGCCGCCTTACGCTTGATCCTCCGGTGGTAACCCTAGCCGGAGGTCTCTTTGAGGGCGAACCCCTGTATGAACAAGCGTTTCGGGAGGCTTTACTGGCGCTGGCTCCGAGCGCTTCGGTCACCCTCTGTCGCGTGCCGGCAAGCGTTGGAGCCGCCTGGCTTGCTCTGCGCGCTTGCCACTCCCCTTTGATCGTAGCCATGCCTTCCCTTGCGCATCCGTCGGTGGAGGCAAGGATCCTTAGCCGGGCCTCGACTGAACAACCTAACCCGCGGTCACGCAACTTGGAAGGCCGGACCACTGCCGAACTGGTGGATCTATTCCTCTCCCAAGAAAAAGCGGTTCTCCGAGCGTTACGGGCTGCGCGCGAAAAGCTTGTCCAAGCCGCCGATCTCATTGCTGCCAAGCTTCTAGCTGGGGGTCGTTTATTCTATGTAGGCGCGGGGACGAGCGGACGGCTGGGAGTGCTTGACGCCAGCGAAATCCCTCCCACTTTCGGACTAAGCCGGCTGACGGTTCAAGCCATTCTGGCAGGAGGAAGCCAGGCCTTTGGGAAGAGTCAAGAAGGGGCCGAGGACCATGGATGGGAAGGGTCTTTGGCCATTCGGAACCGGAAAGTAAAGGGTACGGATGTGGTCTGCGGCATCAGCGCCAGCGGACGCACCCCTTTTGTTCTGGAAGCCTTGCGCCAGGCGAAACGCCAGGGGGCAAGTGTGATTTTGGTCTCCTGTAACCCCAACCGGCCTGCCTGCCCAAGCGCCGATGTGTGCGTGGATCTGCCCACGGGAGCGGAAATCCTTGCAGGTTCCACACGCTTGAAGGCGGGGACGGCGACCAAAGTGGCTCTCAATATGTTTTCGACCATTGCCATGATCCGGCTGGGTCGGGTTCGGGACAACCTTATGGTGGGAATGCTTCCCCAGAGTGAAAAATTGCGCCAGAGAGCGATCCGGCTGGTAACGCGCCTGGCTCGGATAGATGCCGCCCGGGCATCGGAAGTTCTCCAACAAACCGGTTGGGATATACCTGCCGCGCTTAACCGGTTGGAAAGAATTCAAAGAAAAACGCCGGAGCAACCTGCGTAATCCAGTTGCAAGCAACGCCGCAGACGAGCATGGTTTGGGGAGAATCTATGAAGCGGTACCTGAGGCAATGGGGCGCCGACGTGGTCGTTCTCATCATTGCGATTGTTTCCTTCCTGGTCCTGGGAGTCATCCAGTGGAAAGTGATCCACAATCACCTGGTGAAAGTGGGAGCGCTTCCGGCCGGAGGAACAACCCCCGCGGCTCCAGTCCCTTCCCCGTCTTCTCCAACCAAGCCGTAGTTTTTCGCAAAAAGCGTCCAGGTTTGGGAGACGAGGCAACCTGGCACTGGTTTCCAGCCGGCAAGAGAGAAACAAGGAAAAAAGAGCTTTGACTCCTCTTTGGGAACGAACAGAGTATTCGTTGTGCCTGCAGTCCCCACGCAACCCCAAAAGATCAACCTGCGGACACCGCAGGTCATGAGCGTTGTTCAAGCGCAGGTTGAAAGTCATTATCGCAGTCCGCTTGTGGAATTTTTGCGGGCCAGTGGTCATCGCTTGAGCGCGGGTGGAATCACCGTGATCTTGGCCAAAGCGTTTGGATTTTGCTACGGCGTCGAACGAGCTATCGACCTCGCCTACGCCGCAGCGAAAGTATTCCAAGGAAAGAGAATCTTTCTTCTTGGTGAGATCATCCATAACCCTGAAGTCAACGATCAGCTGACAGCCATGGGGATTGAACGACTACGGGAAGTGGAGGGACGCTACGATCTTAGCGGGCTTACCAGGGATGATGTGGTCATCATTCCGGCATTTGGTGCGGAGATCCAAACCATGCATCGGATCCAGGAAATTGGCTGTCAAGTGGTCGATACCACGTGCGGGGATGTGATGACCGTATGGAAACGAGTACGCCAGTACCGGAGAGAAAATTTTACTTCCATCATCCATGGGAAAGCTTGGCACGAAGAAACCAAGGCCACGGCTTCCCGGGCTGTGTGTGAAGACGGGGGTGGTCACTACTTGGTTGTCTACGATTTAGAGGAAACTGACTACGTTTGCGACTATATCCGGTACGGAGGGAACAAGGAGGAGTTTTTGCGAAAATTTGAAGGAGCAGTATCGCCCGGCTTTGATCCGGATCGGCATCTGGAGCGGGTTGGGGTTGCCAATCAAACGACAATGATGCGGGGAGAAACCGAGGAAGTCCAAAGGAGAATCCAACGAGCTATCGAAGATCGTTACGGCAAAGAAAACCTTTCGCAGCACTTTCGTTCTTTCGATACCATCTGCGGGGCCACACAGGAACGGCAGGATGCTCTGGAGGAGCTTCTCCGTCATGAAAAGCTCGATCTTTTGATTGTTGTGGGCGGATATAATTCTAGCAACACCTCGCACCTAGCCGAAATGGGTGTGAGCCGTCTGCCTACGTACTTTATTAAAAATGCGGAAAAATTACTCTCTCCCCAGCGGATCTTGCATTGGGATCTTTCGAAGCGCCAGGAAGTGATCACGGAAGACTGGCTGCCGGATCAAGAGGTAACGATCGGTATTACAGCCGGTGCATCCTGTCCTAATAACGTCATTGAAGAGACGATTCGAAGGCTTTATGAGTTTCGAGGAATCCGAGTGGATTCCCTGATTCCGAAGACCTGGCCGATAAAAGCTCTTTAGCAGGTGAGTCGTTGCAAGGAGTGCTTCTCGCACAATGGGTGAAGTTCCCAAGATTTCGGTGGAAGTGGTTCCAGAGCCGCCGGCAAGCGGGGATCTTGTGGAATTTGTGCCTGAGGGTAAGAGAGTTTCTTCGGATATCCCCGAGGAGGAGTTTCGAGGGAAAAAGCTTTCAACCCTTCTTTTGCGCGAGGGCGGCCGACGTCGTCTTTACGTCGGGCTGGGGCCTCAGGAGAGTATCGGACCCGCTATCTTGCGCAAGGCCAGCGGCGCGGCCGTTCGTAGCCTCGTAAAAATTGGCGCAGAGCAAATTTCGATCCTTGCTCAAGAATGGGAAGACCACTTGGACGCAATCGTCGAAGGGGCCCTTTTGGGGGCCTATCGCTTCGAGCGTTATAAACCGGAAACGCTTCGATCCCGAACGGGGTTGCGCCAGTTGTGGCTGTGCATAGCACCTCGTTTAAGGAGGGAGGCAAAAGAAAAAGCTAAACTAGGCCAGCTGGTTGCCGAGGCCACCAATCTTGTGAGGGATCTTGGAAATGAGCCGGGGAACGTCATCTTTCCGGAAGCTCTGGCAGAGCGTGCCCATCAGCTGGCCAAAGAATACGGACTTTCTTGCCGGGTCTTTGAGCCTAGGGAACTTGAGGAAAAGGGTTTTGGAGGGCTGCTCGCAGTGGGCAGCGGGTCGGTCCACGGCCCCAGACTCATCCTGTTAGAATATTCCGGAAAAGACCCCGGGCGTCCCCCCATCGCCCTGGTAGGCAAGGCCATCACGTTTGATAGCGGGGGAATTTCCCTTAAACCTGGGGAGCGGATGGATGAAATGAAATTTGATAAAATGGGGGGTTGCGCCGTGCTGGGGATCCTTTGCGCGGCGAGTCGTCTGCAGCTTCCCACGCGTGTTGTCGGCGTGCTTGCGGCCGCCGAAAACTTACCTGGTCCTTCCGCGTATCGGCCGGGCGATATTATTCGGACCTATGACGGTAACACGATTGAAGTTCTCAATACGGATGCGGAGGGAAGAATCGTACTGGCCGACGCCATTGCCTATGTGAAGAAAGAATTTCGTCCGAGCCTTATCATCGACCTCGCTACCCTCACAGGGGCTTGCATCGTGGCATTGGGGAAAGAAAAAGCTGGGTTGTTCACACCGGATCGGGAGCTTCGCGAAGCTTTCTGGTCATTGGGCGAAGAAGTCAATAACCCGGTCTGGCCGCTTCCCCTGGGCGAGGAATTCGATGAACAGATCAAAAGTGACATTGCCCTGGTGAAAAACGTCGGAGGTAAGGAAGGAGGCGCCTGTACGGCTGCCGCCTTTCTCCAAAAATGGGTCGGGGACACCCGGTGGGTCCACCTGGACATTGCCGGCCCCGCCTGGATAACCAAAGAAGTTGCCTATCTTGAAAAAGGACCCACGGGTTTTGGCGTAAGCCTAATCACGCGTTTCCTTTTGGGACAAGCAAACCAAGCCCAACGGACTAAGCCTTCCCAGAAAGGGTCTGGCCGTAAGCGCTAAATATGAAGGAGGATTCTCTCCCTCGCCGCCCCGTGCCGGTTCTCGTCCGAGACGCTGCTGAGGAGCAAAGGGGATCGTTTTTTCATCTGGGCATCGTCAGCGAGAAGGGAAATCGTCCAGCCCCCAACCAAGATGTTTCGGGCTGGGTTTGGGCTGGGGAACTTTCGATCGGCGTGGGGATTGCCGATGGGATGGGAGGGCATAAAGCAGGAGAGAGGGCCAGCTGGCTTGCGTTAGGGGCCGCGCTTCAAACGCTGGCGGGGCAAAGCGAGACGGTTTCTCCCAGGGAGCGGTTGGCCCAAGCTTTTCTTGGAGCTTGGCGGGCTCTGAACGAGGAAGCGAAACACGATCCTGCCGTGCGGGGGATGGGCACCACACTAACGCTGGTGTGGCTAGAAAACCGGCAGGCCTACTTTGGACACGTGGGGGATTGCCGGCTGTATGTGGTGAAGGGGAAAGAGTGTAAGCTTTTGACCGAGGATCACACACTGGCGTCGGAGCTAGAAAAGACCGGTACGCCGCTCTTTTCTCGAGAGGAGCTCTCGGGGTGCCGGCACGTGCTCACTCGCTGTTTGAGCCCCATGCATGAGGCAGCTCCGGATATTGACTCTCTTTCCATTGAGCCCCCCTTTCGCCTGATTCTGGTAACTGATGGCATCTACCCTTGGCTTGCTGTGAAAGAAGCGACGTTTCTTTTGACGGACGATTCACCTCTTGCCGCCGCCGAGAAACTCGTTCGGATCGCACGGGAGCGGGGAGGGACCGACGACCGGACGGCATGTGTTATGGATGTGTTTGAGCCAACCGATGAAAAACTTTCCTAGGCAAAGAGCCAAAAGCGCTTACCGCCCTGGTCGGGTATTGCCTCCTGGGTTGACTGAAAGCCCACCTGGGCGAATCCAAGGGAACGACAAAGGCCATGGCTAGCACGCTTCTTACCGTCCAAGAAGCGGTTTCTCGGATTCTTGCCAGCGTGCCTCGCCCCAAGGAAACGGAACGGGTCTGCCTGGAAAACGCTCTTGGCCGGGTCCTTGCCCAAAGTATTTTTGCCCCCAGAGATGTCCCCGGGTTCTGGAGCGCTGCCATGGACGGATATGCGCTGGCAGGCGAGGACCTTCCCCAGGACGAACCAAAAAGGTTTCGCGTGGCGGGATCTTCCTTTGCAGGAGCACCCTTTCGAGGTTCTCCCAGCCGGGGAGAGTGCGTGCGGATCATGACAGGCGCCCTTCTCCCCAAAGGAACCGACACGGTGATCATGCAGGAAGTGGTGACCGTAGAACCGGAAGGGAGTGTTTGGATCCCCCCCGGACTCCGTCGAGGACAAAACGTCCGTCCTCCCAATGAGGATATCACCCAAGGCGCTCTTGTCTTGGAAGCAGGGACGGAACTGGGTCCTCCCCAGCTCGGAGTACTGGCCTCTCTGGGTATCCAGGAAGTGCAGGTCTTTCGGAACGTCCGTGTGTGTCTCTATTCAACTGGGGACGAGCTCAAGGAGCCGGGCGAGCCTTTGGAACCGGGAGAACTCTACGACAGTAACCGCCCGCTCCTTGTGGCCCTCCTTCAGACCTTGGGTGTTCAACCTCTGGAAGTAGGCCGGCTCCCGGATCACCCCGACGAGCTTCTCCAGAAACTCCGAACTGCTTCTTCCCAGGCTGATCTCATTCTCACCACGGGGGGCGTTTCCGTAGGCGAAAAGGATTGGGTTCGGACTATCCTTACCACGCTGGGAAGGCTTGAGTTCGCTCAGATCGCCATCAAACCTGGCCGACCATTGGCTTTTGGTTGGATCGGGGAGAGTGTCTTCTTTGGGTTACCGGGAAATCCTGTTTCTAGTTTTGTTAGCTTCTGCGTCTTTGTTCGCCCGGCTCTTGAGCAAATGCGGGGACGCCGTCAAGTCGGGCTCTGCCCGTTATGGGCACGAATCGCCAACGCTTTTTCTCGCCGTCCTGGAAGAACCGAATATCTGCGAGGACGACTCTTTGTGGATCCTCTGGGACAACCGACGGTGAGTCTCGTCGGACCCCTTAGTTCCTTTGCCCTTAGCTCGGTCGCTAGCGCAGACTGCCTGGTCGTAATCCCCGAGGAGAAAACTCACCTACCCGAAGGTGAGCTTGTTCAGGTGCTCCCTTTTAACGGCTTGTTTTCCCCATAAAATCCCATCAAAAGGGAATATTCCTTCTTACTTCCCATCTCCAGTAAGCCTGCCCGAACAGTAGTTTTTTACTCCACCGTCGTTTTTGTCTCGTCGGGAGCTTTCCTTTCGAGGGAGCGCCGAGTGCACACTTCTAAGCTTGGTCACCTCCCTCTCTTTTCTCTCCTTCCTCTGCTTTCTTTTCCATGCACAAGGGAAGCCCCCCTTCCCAGGCCTCTTCCAGCTCTTCCAACGTCCAAGTGACAGAGTTTCCGTCCTCCCTGGTGACAACGATTTGCTCTTCCCCCGCAAGCTCTCCCAGGATCCAGAAACTTACCCCTGCCCGTGAAGCCTCCTCTTCCACCCTCGGAAGATCCTTTCGGCCGACCCCGGCCAAAGCCCTTGCCCCCGCTTCATTAAAAAGTACCTGATGCAGAGGGCCCGCCGACAACGGGATCCTGATCCGGGCTCCCACCCTTGGGGAAGCCCGCAAACAACCTTCCACCAAGCTCACCCACAAACCCCCATCCGAAAGATCATGCACTCCTTGGAGAAGTCCCTTCCAGAGGAGATCCCGGACAAGCTCATGCAATTTCTTTTCCTTTTCTAGGTCCACGGGGGGCAAAGCCCCTCCTAGATCCCCGTGGAACTCCTGCGCGAATAAAGATCCACCCAGCCCCTCGCCCCATCCTCCCAAAAGGACAACGTAATCCCCTGGCCTTCCCAATCCAGCTTTCGGGATTCTCTGGGGAAAGGGAATTTCCCCCACGGCTCCAATCACCGGGGTCGGCACAATAGGGCCGGCTTCTGTTTCGTTATAGAGACTTACATTACCGCCGGTGACCGGCACGCGAAAGAATCGACAAGCCTCTCCCATTCCCTCAATGACTTGGACAAGCTCCCAGTACGAAGCACCACGGTCAGGATCTCCCAAATTCAGGTTGTCGGTAATCCCCAGCGGGACAGCCCCAACCATAGCGAGATTTCGCAGCGCTTCCGCCACGGTGGCCTTGGCCCCTTCGCGAGGGTCGACCTTGCAGTATCGACCATTCCCATCGCACGTTACGGCAACCCATCTCCATCGTCCTTGCCCTACAGGAATCCGCAAAATGGCTGCATCGGCTCCCGGTTGACCCGCGAGGGCAAGCCCGACCATCCAATCATACTGCTCAAAAATCCACCTCTTGGCACTGGCTTCCGGATGGGAGAGGAGGCGCAAGCAGGCAGAATGATAATCCGAGGGTTCCGGGAAGATCTCGGAAGACGCTAGGGAAAGGGTACGCTTGTTACGTGTCCACTGATATTCCATCGAGGCTGGATCCCGCAGGGGCACCCCATCCGTAAGGGCTCTTGGGGGTACCGAGACACAAATCGTTCCCTTATACCAAACACGAAGAACAGGATCCGGCACTACCCTCCCCACGCAAACCGCCCGAAGTCCCCATCGCGAAAACACGCGCTCCACTTCTTCCTCACGTCCTTGGCGAACCACCAAAAGCATTCTTTCTTGAGACTCCGACAGAAGAATTTCCCACGGTTCTAGGCCGGGCTGGCGAAGCGGGACTCGATCAAGAAAAAGTTCCACCCCAACCCCGCCCCGTGCCGCCATCTCCGCCGCAGCACACGCTAAACCCGCGGCGCCCATGTCCTGCATTGCGACTACGCTCTCTGTGTTCCAGACCAACTCGAGGCAAGCCTCTACCAAAAGCTTGCCCACAAACGGGTCCCCCACCTGAACACTGGGAAGATCCGCTGCCCGTCCCCCGGAGAGCTGACGGGACGCAAAAGCAGCGCCACCCAGCCCGTCACGGCCCGTCGGTGCCCCAGCGTAGTACACGGGGTTACCCAAACCGGAAGCACGGCTACGAACCAGGCGGTCCGTGGGTACCACGCCGACACAGAGCACGTTGACCAGGGGATTCCTGCCGTAGGAAGGATGACAGGCTAACTCTCCACCCACGGTAGGAATCCCCACAAGATTTCCGTAGTGGGCAATACCCGCGACAATTCCCTCGAGCAAACGGCGATTTCTTTGCGCCTCCTTTGAGTCGCCTCGAAGCTCACCCACCCGCAGGGAATCCATTAAAGCAATCGGCCGAGCTCCCATCGCCAGAATATCCCGGATAATCCCACCCACACCCGTAGCAGCTCCTTGAAAGGGTTCCACGGCACTGGGATGGTTGTGGGATTCGATCTTAAAGACCACAGCCCAGCCGTCCCCTAGCTCCAAGACGCCCGCATTTTCTTCTCCCGCCCCTGCAAGAACCCCCTTCCCTTGACGTGGTAGCCCGCGAAGCAGAGGTTTAGAGGTTTTGTAGGAGCAATGCTCGCTCCATAACACCGAGAAAAGCGCCCATTCCACCTCGTTGGGCTCTCTTCCCAATTGCCTTCGTACCTCCTCTTGCTCCTCTGGCGTGAGCCCCCCGGCCGCCTGCCTCTCCTTGTCTCTCAGCTCGTCCATCGACTTGAACCCCCCTCGAAAGAATAGGACACGGAGCTAGCCTACTTTTCTCTCCCCATTAACAAAAACAGCCGCCAAGCGCGGAACCGGCTCCACCTCAAACACGCAAAAGCTTGCCCGACATCCCACTCGCAAATCATGAATCATGCCCAGAAGACTCGCCGGCCGAATCGAATAGGCGTCCCACAACCAGGGCCACGGTAACCCAGAAAGGTCTGCAGCCCGAAAAACGGCGAAAAAAGGACACAGGCTCGAGCCAGCTAGCTTTCCATCAGGAGAACGTGCGATCCCATCAGCGCCACGTTCGATCTTCAACTCTCCTAGCCGGTAGGTACCAGGCTTGGCCTCGGCAGCCGCCGTCGCATCCGTAGTAAGAATCAAGCGCACACCCAACAAACGCACCAAAACTTTAAAAGCTTCCGGAGGGATGTGGAAACCATCCGGGATCAGGCTGACAAAGGGAGGACCGCAGGCTAAGACGCCCCAAAAAGTAGGATCCCACTTGGGAAGGAGATGGGGCAAGCCATTTCCGAAATGAGTCCAAAGGAGAGCCCCTGCCTGCACCGCTGCCATAAGGACCTTGGAATCGGATGCAGAATGACCGAGGGCCACTCGCACACCGAGTCTTCGTGCCCGGACGATAAAAGAAACCCCGTTGCCACACTCCGGAGCCACCGTGATCAGGCGCACGGCTCCGGAGCTTGCCCGCGTCACATCTTCCAGCCAATGTTCGTCGAGCAAGCTCATATAGGCGGGGTTATGAACCCCGCGATATCCTCCCCCGGGATTAAGAAAAGGCCCTTCCAAATGGAAGCCGATGCACCCGTCCAGGCCCTTTTGCCGAAAGCTCTCCAGCAACCGCAACCGCCTGGCATAGGTTTCCTTGGGAGCCGTGACAACAGTTGCAAGAAAGTACACGCAGCCTGTTTCCTGGATCCTTTGTTGCGCGTAATCCCATGCTTCCTGCGTAAGGTCCTCTGAATTAAAGTCGATTCCTGCAAACCCATTGAGCTGGACGTCCACCAAACCTGGGGCTACCCAGGGCAGAGAAGAAGGGGTCTCCCTAAGCTCTTCCAGGGAGTCCAATACGCCCTTTTCCCACGTCAGCCGGACCGGTTTCCCCGTCCGATAATGGCGAGCGATAAGAAATCCTTTTTCCATGAGCCAACCCGTTGGACAGCCTATCCCGCTTTCTTCGAACTGGGCAGGAATAGCTTTTCTTGTAGCAAAAACCTACACCAGATAAGAAACTTTTTTCGATCCTAGGCCAAGGAAGAGCCGACCGAACAAAACCTAACATCTCCGGTTTCCAAAAGCGCTGTCGATTTTGGTTAAAGGCAACCACGGAAAAGCTCTCCACAAGGGGGACGCTTTTGCTCAAGCAAAACTCCCCCTTTACGCGGGGTTTCCTTGGCATTAGTTGTGGAATAGGCAACGATTCCACTCCATGCCCTCAGTTTATCTTAAGACATACGGCTGCCAGATGAACGAACGAGACTCGGAGCAGGTGCTCCGGGATTTTCTCCGCAAGGGGTACACCCTGGCTTCTTCTGAGAAGGAAGCTGACGTGGTTTTGATTAACACGTGCAGCGTCCGCGATCTTGCCGACCAAAAGGCCTTGGGAAAGATGGGCGCCCTTGCAAAAGAAAAGCGCTCCAAGCCGGACCTTATCCTGGGCTTTTTGGGATGTATGGCCCAAGCACGGGGCGAGGAGCTTCTCAAACTTTTGCCCTCCGTGGACCTGGTAGTAGGGACGCAGAAATTCCATCGGGTGGCGGATTACGTGGAAACCCTCCGGAAAGAGGGAGGAAAAGTAGTAGACGTTTCCCCAGAAAAAGGATCCCAAAACGCCATCCGAGACCACCTTTGGCTCAAGAACAAGGTCACGGCTTTCGTTTCCATCATGCAGGGATGCAACATGCGTTGCACGTTCTGTATCGTCCCGCAAACCCGGGGGAGCGAACGGAGCCGTCCCATGGAAGAAATTCTTGCAGAGGTCCGGGAATTAGCGGAGCGAGGGGTGCGGGAAGTAACCCTTTTGGGACAGATCGTGAACCTTTACGGCCGCCATGAGTTCCCTAAAAGGAATGGGCAGACCCCATTTGTCCAACTTCTCTATGCGATCTCCGAAGTTCCTGGTATACTACGCATTCGTTTCACTTCTCCGCACCCTAAAGGGTTTCAAGACGATCTTATTGAAGCTCTTGCCTCCCTCCCCAAACTCGCCAAGCACGTTCACCTCCCAGTTCAATCGGGAAGCAACCGGATTCTCAAAGCAATGAAACGTGTTTATACCGTAGAGGAATACCTAAGACTCGTAGAACGATTGAAAGAGAAAATCCCTGACATTACTCTTGGGACTGACATTATCGTGGGGTTTCCCGGGGAAACCGACGAAGATTTTCTTCAGACAAAAGAACTTGTACGGAGGGTTGGCTTCGACCAAGCCTTTATTTTCCGCTACTCTCCCCGACGGGGAACCCCAGCGGCTGAGTTCCCCAACCAGGTTCCAGAGGAAGTGAAGTACCAGCGAAACTACGAGCTTTTAGCCCTTCACGAGACGTTGGTTCGAGAGAAAGCAAAGAACTGGATTGGAAAGGTCATGGAGGTTCTCATTGAAGGACCTACCAAGAAGGATCCTTCCCGGTACGAAGGCAGAAGTCAATGGAATCATCTTGTTATCGTTCCTGGAGATCCTCGGCTCCTGGGAAGGCTTGTCCAGGTCCAGATCACGGAAACGACCGGGCACACCTACTACGGCCATGTGATCGCTCGTGAAGGAAGCTCAGGAGACTGGGAGCCCTGGGAAGCTACTCCCCCCAAACCGGTGAGATCCCCGTAAGCACCTCGAAAGCAAGTTAAGGTAAAAGGATAGATTACCTGCTGTAGGGAAGCCCGAAGGAATGGGGAATCACGGACGTCCGAGCCAAGCCAAGGCATTCGCTCAGGCCAAAAGGGATATCCTATCTTCCCGTAGGCTCAACAACCAGTGTTTTGAGCCGACTGTTCAACTGCCTCGTAAAAGCATAGAAACAATCTCCCTGGGAGACGAAGGCTCCCTTGGGCGCGAAAGCTTTTCAGAGAGAAGGTAGTCCAAGAAAAGACAGGATCTGGTCCATACCACCCTTCTAGCCCTTCTGGGAAGTCTTGAGCGGGCCTAAGAGCAAAAGCCAGGAGCGACCCAGAAAGCTGCGGGCCTAGATACTTTGCCCAAACGTGGTGAACACAAGTCAACCAACGCAGCTAAGCAAATGCTCGGCTGTAGAAACGAATCGCAAACGAGCGATCCCGAGCATAAAGGAAGCGTACGGTCCTCTCGTCTCAGAACGCCGCCACTGGTCACCATCGACCGAAAGACCCCGTGATTGAACCGTACATGGGTACACCACACGTAATGCGGAAGGTTTCGTAGCAAAGATCAGCTCTGGGAAACCACAATGGTCTCCTTTTCCGTGACAATCCATCCCAAAGGCTCATCCCAGGCCTCCTTCGGAAGCGCTGGCCATTCCTGAACGGAAAAAAAGATCCCGACTCGCACCGTTCGCGGAGGTAAAAAAGAAAGAAGCCGATCATACCATCCCATTCCCCTCCCCACCCGCATGCCACTCCGGTCAAAGGCTAACCCCGGCACAAGAACCGCATCAATCGATTCCGGATCCACAGAAGGAGCCAGAGGTGTCGGCTCCGGAATTTTCCACCGGCCGACCTCTAACCTTTCAAGACCTCGTACCGCCGCTAGGGAAAACTGCGAGGAAGCGCCAGGGGAACTTCTGGGTAAAACTGCTGTTCGTCCGGGAAGACTTGCCCACCAGACAAGCAAGGGTCGAACATCAGGCTCACGACGAAGAGGGTAGTAAAAGAGGACAGTCAAAGAGTTCTGCCAGAAGCCCAAAGAGCGGACACGCTCCACGATGGCTTGACTTTGTGCTTCTCGCAATGAAGGGGCTAGCGCGTCTAGTCTTTGTTTGGAGAGCAAGCGAATCGACTTTTTATCCATGAAAAGATGCCTCTAACATTGCCATTTCCTCGTCAAAAACACCAGACCCTTTGCGCTGTAAGACAATGCGGATCCCTCCGCGTACATCGCGGCTGGCCCAATGGAAGGGAACCGGTCCACGGAAGTGTCATTTCCCTATTTCGGCGTTCCCGCATCAATCAGTTGCGACTAAAGTCAGCCACCGTGAGGCGGGGCAGTACCATGCCCTCCGTACACCCATGTGTCTGGCTCCCCAGAGCTCGGTCATTAGGAAGTTTCCACCCGCACAACCCCTAGTCCCTCCGATGCTTTCTCCTTGAGAAACGCCGGACCCAATCCACCCGATGGCCCTCCCACCGAAAGATGCAACCCATTGTAAAGAACTTGCTTCCTTCCGTTGCCAGAAGCCGCCCTATGAGTCACCTTTCACCTTAATACACTCTCTGAGCTCGCATCCATCCTTTCTCTTCCGCAACGCTTAGCTCCCGTTTTTTCACCTCCGGCTCCATCGCTTTTCTAACAACGACAAAATTCGGCTGAAACATAACCATCAAAAGTCGGTCCTTATACTGGTTAAGGAACTGCTGGATTGCCGCAATGGGACCACCGTCTCCAGGTTTAGCATCCAGGACGCGAGCCAAATGATGGGTCATTCGATACCGATTGCAGATGATAAGACCTCCCTGCCTTACGCGATCCCATGCATTGACGAGATCCTCAAACATAACGTCGCTTCGGCCCGAGCCATCAATATAGGCGATGTCGACAGAATCAACAGGAACCTCATGGATTTCGTCGGTAGATAGCCCGCGAAGTATCCGAACGCGATCTCCGGCACCAGAAATTGCAAGATTGTAGAGAAATCTTCGGTAGTAAGGACCGTCAAAGGTGTCGATGACAGTAGCCTGAGACGTAGGATCCGTAAGAATATTATCAAGCATCCAAAAGAGCGAACGTCCCTCATAAACTCCAATTTCAAGGTAGTGAATACCAGGCTTTCCTTTGTATTCCGAAAGAAAACTTTCCCAGTAACAAATTCGATCGGTAAAGGTGTCAACCGTAAATTTATACGACCGTTGATAGTAAATGAACGAGTGCACACTTCCCTTAGCAAAGACGGTTATTTGGGGGAGGGTAAGACTCACAAAGGCAAAAAGAAAGATTGGCCACCCGCGGAACAAGGTGAACAATCGGTGCGTGATTGCCGGTGCTTTCCGGTTGAGAATCGTTGGGTTTGGGTCTTGAAAGATGGACAATACAGGCATCTCAAGGAAGAAAAGAAAAGCCTTTTTCAGAAGGGACGGACGCCAAAGAAGCGTAGCGACGAATGCACGAAGAGTACGATCCACAGCGTTCGCGGGAAAAGGGAAGCTTAAGAGCCAAATGGAACAAAGAACCGAATAGGGCTTCAACAGTGGATCGAAAGCTCCCCAAGGATATGGATCTATCCCAATGCACATCTTGTTCTTATCCCCAAGTACAGTCTACGCCCGTTGACGAGCTAAGTCAAAAACGACCTGGAGGAAGAGGAGCTATACCAAAAGAAGCATGAGTGAAACGGGGGTCGGAGCTGGCGAGAAAAAAACTCTATTCGGGGGTCCCCTGCAGGGAACGACTTTTGTGTTTTATCATCTTGGCCGTGTGTACTTTAAGGGGAAGGAGCCGGAGGGACTGGCCCGTTATGGACAGAGCCGGGATCACCGAGGGGATCGGCGGCTAGTTTTTCTTCTCGATTGCGACGCATGCTCCGAGGAATTCCGACTCCTTGTCAAACTTTTCCGGGGAAACCGGTCGGATTCGAAGAGTCTTCTGGGGTTGCTTGTGACACTCCAAGGTTGGTTGGGGATCGAAGAAAGAACTTTTGCTTTTGATGGAGGATGGAAAAAGCCCTGGGAACTTGGAAGCGCTGAAAGTGGTGAGGGCTTGCGTATCTCACTTGAGCTTCGAGAGGCCAAGCTCCAAGAGCCATTGTCGAAATCTTCCCAAAAGATTGGGAGCTTCGGTTTGCCGACCGGAGTTACGTTAAGGAGGCGGAAAGGAATGGGGCTCGATCGGTGATTGCCGGGGAAAAATGGCCTAGGCCTTGAGCGATCCGACCCGACTGGGAAGCCAGGTGGCTCGTGCGAAGGAACTGTTGGCCGAAATTCCCAAAACCGTCGCGCAAAAGACCGATCCAGTCAAACTGGGAAGCCCGGTCGGCTGGGTCGCTCTCTTGCCTCCAAGCCCATAGATACTTTGAACGGGGCGACCCTCGCAGCCGCTTCTGGTGGACACGTAAAGAGACGGGCGGATCCCAGAAGAGGAAGGAATCGATGGATGGTGTCTCGTGCAGCCCCGTCTCTCCCCCTGCCGGAAGCGTTGCCCGGGGAGGCCCTCAGTCATTATGAGCGGCTCGCCAAGATTGAAATGGGGCCTTTTCCCGAGCCCAAAAGCTCCCTGGAAGTCTTTTCCGTTTATCCTTGGTGGGGCCGGAGGGGCCCGACTCCTCAATCCCGTCCGGATCTTTTTCGTGGCCTAAGGGCTCACACCGCCCGCCTCCCAAGCCCAATGGATCTCGAAAGGCTTCCACAAACAGATCCCCTAAGCCCTTCGCCGGCTTCAAGCCATCCGTGAAGCGCGGCTTTTGTCCCAAGGCAAATGTTAGAGCGCCGCATGCTTTGCGAGATACCCAGAGAAGAAAACTGAGCTACTCCAAAAAAGTGAGTCTTTCTGCCTCGTTTTTCTCACAGGCCCAGGTGGATTCGGTAGGCAGGACGAAACCAGTAACTCTTGCGGCTCGAATCGGTTACCTCCGAACCGTGTCGAAAGTTGTGTCAAGGCGGCTTCGTCTCGCGCCAGAGTTCCTGTGATCGAAGTCGACCCGGCCTACCCGTCTGTGATCCGTGCGGTGAACCACGCGCGCCGTCACCGCATCGGTTCTCGCCAGGGCGTGGCTTATGCGGTCGCCCGAAAAGCATGGGGCTCTCCGCACGCCCATGCGTGCGAGAAGCAGTTTTCCCTAGTTTGCAAAGGCGGTCATCTCGCCTTCGCCCGATCCGCAAGCAATCGGATGACGCATGTATGGTCGTTCTGGCCTGGGGTTCGGGGCTGACTCAAAGCGGGCGCAAGCAGCTAATGCCCGGTCCAGAGAAATCGACTGCCTCTCGTGCTTCTGTCTCCGTAAACGCGGGACTAGGGGCTACCTGCGCTTTACCGGTGAAACTCCGGCACGCGAATCGTCGGCAGCACTGTTCCGGCCTCGGCCGGCGTGTCCTGGAGGACGCTTCCCTGATAGGGAAATGGTTGTCTATGCTTTAGGAACGGCTTGTGGAATCTGGCTCTGCCACTCCAAACACAATCCAAGCAGTGCCACAACCGGGACGGCAGGCCTGTATCCACAACTCGCAGAGCGATGCGCGACTCCCTGCTTAAAAAAGAGAGGGGACTCCCTCGTGAAGAAAGCGAATCCTCGAAAGCACACCGCTACGGGCGGCGGCCACCAAAAGGCGCTGTGCAGGCTCGTACAAGGGTTCATAGCTCATACGATAGGTACCAAAGTGCATGGGAATCATTACCTCGGCGCCCAGTTCAAGAAAAGCTTGAACGGCTTTCTCTGGATCAATGTGGACATCACGCCCGGAGGGAGGTTCGTAGGCGCCAATGGGCATCAGCACAATCTGGGGTTGTAACCTCCGACCGATTTCCCGGAAACCGGCAAAGTAGGCGGTGTCTCCGCAGTGATATATCCTCCGGTCTTCAAACGCCAGGCAGAAGCCCCCATAGCCACGATGTCGATCCGCTACAAAGCGTGCTCCCCAATGCCGCGCCGGAGTAAAAGTAATCGAAAGACCCCGGAACTCCCACTGGTCCCACCAGCGCATCTCGTGAATTTGTGTAAACCCCAGACCTGAGACGAGCCCTCCTACCCCGTACGGCACCACGATGGGCTGGGAAGCCGCGATGGCCCGCAGTGATTTACGGTTTAAGTGGTCAAAGTGGGCATGGGTCACCAGCACAAGGTCCACGTTGGGCAAATCCTCAATCGCAAGCCCCGCATGTCGCAAACGCCGGATGACCATAATCCAGTTCGCCCAGTTAGGATCAATCAGAATGTTATGCTTCGACGTCTGAATGAGAAAGGATGCATGACCGATCCAGGTAAGACAGACTTTTCCCTCTGGGATCTCCGGAAAAATCGGTTTACAGGGTGTCCCTTCCCGTCGGATGAAAAGGGAGGGTAAGAGAATGTCGAGCACGAAATTTTTTCGCCGGCGACGGCTCACAGGGCAAATAGCATTCGTTGGGTTGGCAAGCCTAGGACCCACACCGGCTTCCCCACCGATCCTAGGGAAACCAACCTCGACCTTTGGTTCCACCCAGGACCGACGTAGGTTTTCCTTCTCCTTACGACAGGAACCATAACCCCTGGGATAGGCTTACGAGCGGCGAGACCCTACTCGGGGCCGGTGAGCTTGGCCATGCGTTGCCGAAGCCGGAACGCGATCGATTCGATAGAGAATTCTCCCTTTGGTAAGATCATGCGGAGACATTTCCAAGCGCACTCGATCTCCAAAGGTCAGCCGAACAAAATTCTTACGCATCCGGCCGGAAATATGAGCAAGCACCCGGTGTTTATTGTCTAGCTCCACCCGGAACATTGTCCCCGGAAGGACCTCCACCACCGTGCCTTCCACTTCAATCGTGTTGCCTGCCATATGCGCTTTTTCTTTCTACTACACAATTAATTGTGCTCCGCCCGCAACACAAGTTCCCCCGTTTTGGATTCGGTCATCGCGACAAGATCCGAAAGCACGTTCAAACTTTCCTCCAGATGAACATCTCGCCTCGATGCCCCCTCCGTTTCCCGACCTTCACGCCGAACCTCTACCGATTCCGCCAACGGATCGGGCACCTCCTCCACTCCATTTGCCATCCAAACTTTGGCCGGATGTTTTCCAGCCGCCGCGTCTGCATCCCATTCGACCACCCGAACTTTCGGGGCCGGATGCTCCCGGCGTTCCTGGTCGCGAGCCTTCTTCCTCTCCTCTTCTTCTTTCCGCTCCGCCAAACGCTTCGCTTCGTTCAGCGAAATTTCCTTATGGGCCATTCTTTCCTTAAGCAACCGGATATCTTCTTCGATGAACGCAAACTCGGGATTGGCGGCCACCCGCTGGCTTGAACGCTTGCGAAGGATCGAAATGACTGGTGCTAGGTCATGGAGCTTTGGATAGGATAGCGGCTGGATCTGGTCTCCGGGAAGGCAGTGAGGGAGGTAAGACTCCCCGATTTCCAAATAGTCATCGAGCGAGGGCAAAACGACATCTGAGCTTACCCCATGCTGCTGGGTGGAAAGACCCGTAACCCGGTAAAACTTTTGTACGGTGATCTTAAGCTTTCCTGGATCGGCACCAAAATCCCAAGGGAGAAACTCGGTCAGGTTAACCAGGCTCTGAACCGTCCCTTTGCCATGAGTCTGACTATCCCCAACAATCACGGCCCGGCCGTAATCCTGGAGAGCCGCCGCCACGATTTCGGAAGCCGACGCACTCAGACGGCTCACCAAAACCGTAAGAGGACCCCAATAACGGGCAGCCCCCCCAAAGCTTCGGATGGGCTGGACCCGTCCGAGATAGTCTCGCACCTGGACCACCGGTCCATCCCGCATGAAAAGCCCCGTGAGACTGACCGCCTCCTCAAGCATCCCCCCACCGTTATGCCGCAGATCCAGAGCAACCCCTTCCACCGACGACTCTTCGAGCCGCCGGAGGAGCTGGGCCACGTCTCGAGTAGACCGCTCGTAGAAACCGGGCAGAATGACAATCCCCAATTTCCGGGTCCGACCATCGGGCCCCGGCCACTCATACATTCGTGCCTTCGCCCGCTGTTCCGTTAATTTGACTTCATCCCTCACGAGTGTAACCACCTTCCGAACAGAGCTATCCGTCGCCTCGGCCGGGATTACCGTAAGAGTCACCTTCGTTCCCCTCTCCCCACGGATAAGTTCGACTACTTTGGAAAGTTTCATGTCGACCACGTCGACCGGCTCTCCTTTCTCTTGCTGAACCGCCACAATGCGATCGTTGGGTTTGAGCCGCTTATCCAAATCGGCTGGCCCTCCGGCGACCAAACTGACAATTTTGGGATATCCGTCCTCACTTTTAAGAACGGCCCCAATCCCGCTCAACGAAAGTTTAATGCTTCCAATTTCAAAGTTTCTTGCCTCGGCCGGAGTCTGATAATCGGAATGAGGATCATACGCATGGGTCAGAGCATTGAGATAGTAGTCCAAAATTTCCTCCACATCCGCTTCCCGCATCTCTTTGAGAAGCCTCATGTAACGCCGCGAGATCATCCCACGGGTCGTTTCAGGTTTTTCTTTCGCTAAGCGCCCTTGGAGAAGTTCGTATTTGATTCGCTTGCGCCACAATTCCCGCGCTTCCGCTGTGTCCTTGGGCCAGGGAAGCTTGCCACGTTCCGGAACATACGTTTCATCGACCGTAAAATCAGGCTCCGTCGACAAAAATTCCTGAACCCAAGCCTGCTTTTCCGCCAGCCGGCTTAAGAAACGGGAATAAATCGCAAAGGCAGGCTCGATATTTTCTTGCCGCGTCCACTGATCCAGCACCGACCCATACGTCGAGGTGAGCTCATCGACATCGGACTGCTCAAAAACCATGTGGTTAAAATCCAACGCATCCAGATAGTTGCGAAGAAAAACCTGCGAAAGCTTACTATCAAAAGGCTTGCGGGAATAGTGGCCCTGCTGCAAAAGATAGGCGACGACCTTGGCCACTTTCCCCGCCTGCGCCCGGCTCATCGTTGCACCGGCTTGTTGAGGCCATAAGAACACCCACCCAATCAGGCAAGCGACAAGCCCGCCAGCCCATCGCGACCGATTGCTACAAGCTTCTCTCCTCTTACCCTCTTTCATATCGGTTCTTTGCCACGATAAACCCCGGCTCAGGGCCGGTGATACAACTCCTGATTCGTAACTGCGTTATAAATGTGAAACTCTTCCACATGCACCTTCGGATCCGCACGGAACAAGAGCTTCCCCTGAAGCTTTCGCTCAAGGTCAACCAAAATATCTTCATCCTCCGTTTTCAAACGCTCAAGCACAAGATGATTGACCACAATGCGCAGTTCCCGAACTTCGGGATGACTCCGCATCACCGTGGTGATGGCTCTCTGGATTTCGACGCTCATCGTCTCCGGAGATTTAATCACCCCACGACCCTCACAATAAGGACATTGCACGTACTGGGACTGCCAAATACTCTCCTGCACCCGCTGCCGCGTCATCTCGACTAAACCCAACGGGCTAATCGGTAGGACATGGGTCCGCGCCTTGTCGCGCCGCAAGCACTCTTTGAGACGATGAACCACAAGATTTTGGTCCCTTTTGGACCGCATATCGATAAAGTCAATGATGACAAGCCCCCCGATATTCCGCAGCCGCAGCTGGCGGGCAACCTCCTCAGCTGCCTCTAGATTCGTCTGAAGAATCGTATTTTCTTCCCGGCCGCTAGCCTTCGCGCGCCCCGTGTTTACATCAATCGCCACCAAAGCCTCCGTTTCATCAATGACGATATAGCCCCCACTCGGGAGCCATACTTGTCTCCGAAAAGCCGTATCAATTTGCTTTTCCACGTTAAAGCGTTCAAAAATGGGGACCGATTCCTTATACAGGCGAATCTTTCGTTGCGACCTTTTGGAAATTTTCCCTACCAATTCTCGGATCCGTCCGTAGGCTTGCTCATCATCGACGACAATCTGGTCAACATCCTCGGTCAAAAAGTCCCGCACCGTCCGTTCAATTAAGTCCGGCTCGGCATAAAGGAGAGCCGGTGCCTTCTCCGTTCGGATTCTTTCCTCAATCGCTCTCCACTGCTCGAGCAACATGGCGAGATCCCGGACAAAATACCGCGCCTTTTTCCCTTCTCCCACAGTTCGGATAATCAACCCCATCCCCTCCGGAACATCGAGTTCCTGAAGAATTTTCCGAAGCCGCATCCGCTCTTTGGGATCCTCAATTTTCCGGGAAATGCCAAATTGCTCTGAATAGGGAAGAAGGACCAGATAACGGCCCGCCAAGGTGATGTTGGTGGTAACACGCGCCCCCTTATTCCCAATCGGTCCTTTGCTGACCTGGACGACCACCTCAGATCCCGGAGGGTAAAGTTGAGGGATATCATCGGCGCTAATCGATCGTGTTTTCCTTTTCCTCCCCTTCCGTTCGACCGCTTCCACGCCCGCATCCAGAGCGGCCGGGACCGCATCCCAGTAGTGCAAAAACGCATTCTTTTCCACCCCAATGTCGACGAATAGCGCTTTAAGACCGGGCTCGACATTGTGCACCCTTCCCTTATAGATATTCCCAGCGATCTCCTTCGCTCCCCCCCGTTCGACGGCGAACTCCTCCAGTATCCCCCCTTCCAGAAGAGCTACCCGGGTCTCTAGAGGTTCACAACTGACGAGAATCTCTTTAGTTTCGCCCTTTTTTTTAAGACCGATAAAACGCCGTAACTTGTCGAAAAACATGGCAAACCTCGCATGGGTTCCCCAGAAGCCTCCTGGAGAACCCGGTCCGAAAGATCATCCCTTAGGAAATAAAGCCGATCTTGTGTCCCGGTCGCCAAGCACAGGAAACATCTCACCCAGGAAAACCATCTAGAGAAAACACCCTCTCCCTTCGGGCCTACCGGCCCCCCAAAGAAACCGGCCAGTAAAACGGCCTCTACCGGAGCGGGCGACCATGCACGCATACGCTCTGTACGAGTCCTATCGCCCCAAGACAGATGACCAGAAACGTTCCTCCATAACTGACGAAGGGTAACGGGATACCGGTCACGGGTAAAAGCCCGATGGTCATCCCAATATTGACCACCATGTGTCCAAAAAACATCCCCGCTATCCCGGCGGCAATGAGCGAACCGGCAAGATCTTGACTCACCCAAGCTGCCCGAAGACATAGCAAAAGGATGATACACTCTGCCACAACTACGGCCGACGCGCCAACGAAACCCCACTCCTCACCGACAACCGAAAAGATAAAATCGTTGTAGGCGATTTTTTTGGGAAGAAAGCCATAGATATTCTGTTCCCCATGCAAAAAACCTTTCCCCCACAATCCCCCAGAGCCAATGGCAATCAAGGATTGATTGATCGTCCATCCCGCACCCAAGGGATCAAGATTGGGGTCAAAAAACGTCCGGATGCGCGTCAATTGGTAAGGCTTAAGACCGGGAATCACCCATCCCCGCTGGTAGACGCCAAAAAAGGCATAGGCGCCTGCGCTCGCTGCGCTCAAAGGGGGTAAAAGAAGATATCGCTTTTTTAGCCCTCCCACCAAGCACACGGCATAACCAATCGGGAAAAACACGCTGGCCGAACCCAAAGCCGGCTGCTTCAGCACCAGGGCCACCGGGAGAGCGGTTAGCGCCAGAACCAAAAGCGACATCAACAACCCGCGGTCTTTCACCCTTTGAAAAAGCCAGGCAAGCAAAAGAATAAAGCTTACCTTAGCCAGCTCCGCCGGCTCTAACGAAACCGGTCCCAAACGAAGCCAGCTTCGAGCCCCATTGACTACCGTTCCCACCTTGAGCACAACGACCAAAAGAACCAACGAAACCAGAAAAAACACCCAAGACCACCGGACCCATACTCGATAATCCGTAAGCGAGAGAACCAGTAAAACCGCCAGTCCCCCCATAAGCCAAGCCATCTGGGCAAGATGGGCGTTGCGGTAGAGTCCGCCCCCTTCCGAATAGGTGGCGCTATAGACCACCGCGACCCCGAATCCGGACAGCGCCACTACCACAAGAACCAGAAGCCAATCCATCCTAAGGATCTTGCGATAAAGAAGGACTAACTGGGAGGAATCCTTCCACAACTTCATAGAAGCTCCCCTAAGGAATCCGCGATGGCGATCACGGGAGAAAGTGCGCTTGGACGAAGCACACGATGGGGTCGATCCTCGGATCCGTGGTCGATGTCGTCCCAAACCGGAACGGTGTCTACCCAATAGCCTCCTGCGCTGTGATCGGCTGTCCGAAACATCGGCATAAGATCTTGATGGGAACGAGGCCTGAGGATCCAGGAGTGATCCTCCATGGGAGTTGCGTGGAACGAGTCTAGCCGGTAGTCTCCCAGGAGATCCGGCCGTATCTCATCCACGTCTGCGTTACTCCTTCTTTGGCTATCACCGTAACCCATACAGTCAAGGTGCTCAAGGGCATGTCGCAGCGCGCCGTTTCTTTTCGTCGCTCGCAGCGCCCGTGAAAGTGCTGTGGCACAAAAACCCGGGATCGCCGTGGTGCGACGCCGGCACGGCGGGCAACACCCGTCTTGTGACAATTCGATGCTACGTCGATTGCGCCAAGCTCCCCACTGGAGAGGCGATGAGCGATCATGCGCACGGCGTCGATCCGGTTGGATGTCACGACGGACGCAGCGAATCGACTCGCTGCGCCTCAAGCGCCCTCCGCGGATACCTGCAACCGATCCGTTCCCCTCATTGGGGAGTATTCTATCTGGAACCGGGTGGCGCTGCGCAATCGCGCCTGCGCGATGCTGCGCGCCGAGACTCCCTTTGAGAAGCTCGATCGGCCGCAACTCCATTTTCACGGTCGGCAAGGCTTCCAAGACGCTACCGGTACTCGGGCATTCTTCAATCAAGACCGCGCTCATCCCGGCTATCGGCTTCGAGGACGCCAGCGTGCCCTTCGACGAGGCTCCCTTGAGTATCCAAAGCCAAACCGTCGAACTCCCTACGCTTTCCGGCCGCCTCCCGCTGCCCTGCGCCTGGGCAAACGCCAGCGGCGCATCCTCCCATAGCGGCCGCCCCAGAAAGGCCTAACCGGTCTTTCGCAACGGACACTGGTTTTTCACCCTCCTTATCGAATCGGCCGACAAGCAACCTGCTGTAACCGGTCCGGTGATCGGTGCCGAAATGGGACAAAAGACGCTTGTTGCCATGTGTACGGGGAAGGTCTTCAGCGCCAATCCTCTTTCCGATCGGCGGAATCGCTCCCTTACCTTCCAAGGGCGTCTTTCGTCCAGCCCTAGCCCGAGCGCCAAACCAAAGCTCCGGCAGGATTGGCGCAAGAAGGCTTGGCTTGTGAGCCATGTCAATCCATGAAACTAGCAAGGCCATCCTCGCCGAGGGATGCAAATCGGTGCCCAATCGATCGGGGGAAAAGCTTACCCACATGTGCTACCGGATGTCAGCAGGAAAAACCCGTGCACGCCAGCCTCCATCGCTAGGCAGAGTGAGAGCTTCCGACGTTTGCCTCGTACAAGAAAAAAGTGGCTGGCATTGTCGTTTCAAACGTCAACCCAGTTGGCACCCGCTCAACGTGGCCGACGTACAAGTCGGCGGATCAAAGGGTCAAAGATCGTTTCGTGTGTGACACTTGGGATCTGGGGACGCATAACGACGTCAATGCTAGTCGGAATCTTACTAGGATCAGCAGGAGTGCGGTCTAGCCAAGCGCTTCTGGGAACCCACCCAATGTCGGGGATGGGCGGGAGCTTGTCCTACAATCAAGCCTGCGAGTTCCGTTATGAGTCGTTTACTGGGTCTCCTCTGATTCTTCGGTTTCCGGTGGCACAGGCTGGGGGATCACCGGTACTGCCCTGCGCACAGCGGGTTCTACAGACGGCCTCCTCTCCTCGACGCCCACTTCTGTTACCCCGTTAAAGTTCCCCACCGCAGGCCGAAAATACCCAAGATCTGGTGCCTGACCAGATTGCTCCAATTGGAGAATCTTTTCTACGATTTCTCGAGCCAGTGGTCCGGCCGTGCTCCCACCGCTTACACCTCCCTCCACCATAACGGTAAAGACATAGCGAGGTTTTTCGTACGGAAAATATCCGTAGAACCAGGCCCGGGTATCCTTGACCAGTTTTCCATTGAGCCACCGTTTAAACTGAGCGGAGCCGGTCTTACCCGCCACATGGCAATGCGGGGTATCTACCGAATGCCCCGTACCCGATTCCACTACCCCGCGCAATGCCGCTCGAAGGGCGTCCAGATCCTCCTGTCGGACGCCTAGCTCACCACGCACCCGAACCGGGATGGAAGCCTTGACTTCCTCTCTCCAATCCATGACCCCGTGGACCAGCCTTGGATAGAGTACCGTCCCTCCATTAGCTACCGCCGCCATAAGAACCGTCATTTGAAGGGGGGTGACTTGGAGAAATCCCTGACCAATGGAAACATTGGCCGTGTGCGCAATGGTCCATCGTTCGCGGGGATAATGGACCTTCATCCAGGCCGGATCAGGCAAAATCCCCGGCGATTCATTATTTAAAGGAATACCGGTCTTGGCACCAAACCCTACCACCCGGCCCAGTTCCACAATCCGATCAATCCCCGTACGAATCCCTACCTGGTAAAAAAAGGTGTTGCAGGAGTATCGAATTCCATCATAGACAGTAATGTCACCCCGTCCCCCCGGGGTCCAGTCCTTGAAGACTCTTCCCCCAATATCGATTCCCCCTGGGGAATAGATCTTGGTCTTGGGTGTAATGACCCCATACTTTAAAGCCGCCAAAGCCACCAGCACCTTAAACGTCGATCCCGGTGCGTAGGGAGAAATGGCACGATTCACCAGGGGAGCGGTCGGATCGGTGGTGAGTCGTTTCCACTCCTCAGGACTGACCTTGGGAATAAAGACGTTGGGATCGTAGTTCGGCACCGAAGCCATGGCCAGGATGTCCCCTGTCCAAGGGTCCATGACAATGGCCGTTGCCCTCCCCACTTTGCGTAACACCGCCTCGAGAATCGCTTGAATCCTTGCATCGAGGGTCAAATAGACCGCTCCGCCTACGTGAGGCGGACGATAGGCTTCCTCGCTAAGGATGTAACCCCGCGAATTGACCCGCAGAATCCGTCCCCCAGGCTCACCCTGTAGCTGGCTATCAAAGATCTTTTCCACCCCCTCCCGACCAACCATATCCGGGACGTACCCCATCCTTTCCAAAAGTTGCTCCCGGTCCGCAGGCTCCCCCACATAACCGAGGATGTGGGGAGCTAGAGCTCCGAAGCGATAGTAGCGAACCGGCCTGGGAGCAATAGAAATGCCCGGAATGCCCAGATTGCGTTCGGAAAACTGGGCCACCAGTCGGAAGTCAATGTCCGGCAGGTAGTGATAGGGAACGTTGGGAGTCTGGTAATAATGTCGCTGAAGCTCCTTCGGATCCAACGGTACCGAAAGATTAAGGGTCCGGGTAATGGGCTCCAGGTACTCGCTGACGATCCGAGCTACATCCGGCTCCTTGCGGCGGAGGATTTTCTCTCCGGCACGCCTCTCGACCTCGATGAAGGGAACCCTGCCTCTATGCTGCCGAGAGTAGTAGCGAACCAGCTCGTCCAAATAGAGATCCATGTCAAAACTTGGTCGATTCTCAGCTAGCGGAATTCCATTGCGATCCACAATGGGACCTCTGGCCGGTAAAAGCTGGATGGCTAGTGTCGTCTGGCCTCGAAGTTTCGCCGCGTACGCCTCCCCTTCGGCCACCTGAAGCCGCCAGAGACGCAAGACCAGCACGGCACAAGCACCCACCACGGCGAGCACGGCTACCGCCAGACGCGGGGCCTTTGCGTAACCCCCTACCTCTTCCTCTCGTTCTTCGTGGGCGTCAGCCGCCCGGTTGTTCAGAGCTGCCTTCGTTGCCATCGTCGTTCAAATGGGTTGCCTCTTGTCGAGGCTTGCCAAAAAGCGTCGCGGTCTCATCCCGGAACAAAAGAAAATCAAACCCTAGGAGGACCAAAGGAGCGCACATTCCTGTAAGCAAAGCGGCGTACGCCGCCTGGTAGAGCACTTGCATGGACCATCGCCACGCCGTCTCCCTCCAGAGATAGAAGAGGTATCCTCCCAGAAAATAGAGAAAAGAGGCACCTACCACCAGCGCTAGAAAGCTCAGAGCTCCACTTTTTCCCAGGGCAGCCGTCTGGAGAGAAAAGAAAAAAGAAAAGAAAAGGCACAGAAAAAAATGGAGACCGAAGTACGGAGAACAAACGACATCCCAAAGGGCTCCCACGAAGGCTGCCAAAACCATTGATAGCACCAAAGGGAAACGCACGGCTGCGTAGCTTACCACCAGAAGCGGTAGATACGGCCGCACCTCAACCCAGGGAAGCAACGGAAAAAGAGGCACAAGCATTACCGACAATGCACCGACGCCGACGAGGATAAGCCACTGCACCATCTGGGTTGGTTATTTCCTCCCTTCCACAGTGTCGTTACACCGCTCCCCTGTCTCCCCGACGAGCCTGCCTGCCAAGACGAAAACCCCGATTCTTGCGGTTCACTTCGTCGAAACAACGACAAAAAGCTCGTCCAGCTGGGTCAGATCGACAATCGGATCCACGATTACTTCCCGGTAGAGCCCCATGGTTTTGCCGGCGTCCACAGGGGGAACTTCCGCTACCACCCCGAGGAGCAACCCGCTAGGGAACACCCCTCCTAAACCGGTTGTAAAGACCCGTTCCCCAATCCCTACCTGGGCATTACGACGGACATAGGTTAGCCGCGCCCGGGGCCGCTCCTCCCCTCCAAAACCACTACCCACCAAGAGCCCTTGTTCCTGGGAAGCCTCCGTGATTGCGGCAATCTTGCAGTTTTCATTCACCAAAAGGATGACCTCTGTGACATTGCGCGAAACCACTCCTGTCTTCCCAACCACCCCTCGAGGAGTTACCACTGGGAGATCGGAAGTCAGGTTCTCATCATCCGCCCAACCCCGATCAATCAGCACGGTGTTCCACCAGCTTGCTGGATCCCGGCTTGCAACTCGGCAAGCAAGCAGCCGATAATGCGTGCTGGACTTAAAGCCCAGCATCTCCCGCAGGCGAGCATTCTCTTGCGCAAGATTTTTTAAGTAACTCACCTGCATAGCCAGTTCGGCATTTTGTTGCCGCAGCACCTTAACCTCGGCTTGGGTTTCTTCAAGGGTTTTCAAACCTAACCGGAAGTTCTCAATAGCCGTCCGCGCGGTCTCCGTCACCCAGACAAAAGGAGAAAGAGCTTCCAGTCCCCACTGGTGCAACTTCTTGTGGACCGTAGCGGGTGCGGCCGTACCAAGAAGCCCCGCAAGGAGAAGGCTGCCCACGACATACCAGGTCCAGCCGATCCGGCCTCTTCGCTTTTCCGATACCGGGACGGAATCTTCTTCGCCCACTACTTGGATGTGAGACTTTTTGTCCAACATGAACGGGCAGGAACGACCCTATGTCCGATGGTGACCTTTTTTCACAAACGAGAATCCAGCTAGCACCAGGCCCCTTTTCCTTTATCCCCTCTTTCCACCCTTGGCGATCTTTTCCAAATACCCAAACTCCTCCAAAATCTTGCCTGTGCCCTCCGCCACAGCGCTCAGCGGGTCTTCGGCCACGTGCACCGGTAGCCCCGTCTCCTCTGCCAAAAGACGATCCATTCCTCGAAGAAGGGCTCCTCCCCCGGCTAGCACAATTCCCCGTTCCACAAGATCGGCAGAAAGCTCCGGCGGGCAACGCTCCAGAGTGATCCGGACCGACTCCACGATGACGGAGACAGGCTCCGCCATCGCCTCCCTGACCTCTTGGGAAGTAATGGTCAAAATCTTGGGAAGCCCAGCCACTAAATCGCGCCCGCGGACCTCCATGCTACTCTCTTTTTCCAAGGGATAGGCAGATCCCAACCGAATCTTGATCTCTTCCGCCGTCCGCTCTCCTATCATCAGGTTGTACGCCCGCCTCATGTAATTCATAATCGCTTCATCCAGCTCATCTCCGGCTACCCGGATACTACGGCAATACACCACGCCGGACAGGGCAATAATCGCTACCTCGGTCGTCCCACCACCAATATCCACAATCATGTTTCCCGCCGGCTCTTGGATGGGAAGACCCACCCCAATGGCAGCTGCCATGGGTTCTTCAATAAGATAGACTTCCCGGGCTCCCGCCCGCTGGGCGGACTCCTGAACCGCTCTTCGTTCCACTTCCGTAATCCCACTGGGAACCGCAATGACGATTCTCGGTCGACGGAGTTTCCAGCGACTTTGAACCTTGGCAATGAATGCCTTAAGCATCGCTTCTGCCAATTGAAAGTCCGCAATCACCCCGTCTTTCATCGGCCGGATCGCGGTGATATTACCCGGTGTGCGTCCGAGCATCCGCTTGGCTTCCTCTCCCACGGCAAGTACAGATTTTGTCCCCGTATGGATGGCCACAACGGAAGGCTCCCGCAAAACAATTCCTTTACCTTTGACATATACAAGCGTATTGGCCGTGCCTAGATCGATCCCTATGTCATTTGAGAAAAGGCCTCGAAAGATCTCAGAGACTCCCTCTGCCCAATGACGACCCTTGACCCTCACATCGATGCCATCACTTCCAACCGGATGTTCCATGGAAGCCGTCACGAAGCTAGCCCTGGTTGTTTTTCGTACAAAATGTAGCACATCTTCCCTCTGGCACATGGCACACCTGGCCATGAACTCCGAGATAAAACCAGGCGCTAAAAGAGCCACATACCAAACGGTGGGCAAACCAGCTGGAGATCTCTTTCCCAAAGGATCCACTAGAAAAGGATCCCATTACCCCTGGGTCGATCGCTGCCTTTTTCCTAAGGTCAACGCTCACGTTCGTCAAAAAGCGAATCTTTTTTTCTCGCAATCTCCAAAGCTCAAAACTAGCGGGCTCTCCTTGGATTTTCTCTTCGATTCGGAAGCCAATGGTATGGCGTGCCTTTTTCCTTTTCCTCTTTGCCCGAAGGCTATCCGTTGGAGCCCTTCCTTCAAGAAAAAACTCTTCCAACGTGTTTGTCGCGGAGCGCTTGAAAAGCGAATGCTTCCGAGCTTTTTGATCGCTCCGCCGGTGTCCCCTTTTTCTTTCGCAAGCCCGGATCCCACCGGAAGATAAACCCAATCCCGTACCCGCGGCGCTACAGCCAGGAAAACGTTACGTCCCCAAAAAAAAGATGCGTTTTTCGGCTTTCGCCCGGCGCCGGAAAGGACAAAACCGCTTTCTTTTTCCCCTCCCCACAGGCACAGCCGCCCCGTGTACGGAATAAGGTAGCCGAACAAAGTCTTACAACCCTTTTTTCCCTTGGAGGTTGACTGAATAACGAGCTAGAAGACAAATCGTGTGAACGGCAAGGAACGGTTTCAATTCCTCCGTCGTCAGAAGCCCTTCCTTTGGGTTGGCACAGTCCGAACACGGGCCGGACTTGCCTTCCTAGATTCCCCGTGGCCCGGATTAGACTGTGTCGAACTGCGGTTGGATTGTTTGTTGGAGGATGGGGTATCGCCCCAGGAACTACGCCGTTCCCTTGACCGGCGGCGATACGCCGCGATCCTTACCTTTCGCCATCCCGACGAGGGAGGGCTACGGGTGAGGGGAATCGATCGATCCCGTGTATTGGAGGAACTTATCCCCTTGGCTGAGGGGCTTGATCTGGAACTTCGATACGCTCACGAGCAACTGGCCCTGGTCCAGAAAGCCCAAAAGGAAGGGAAGTGGCTCATTTTCTCCGTGCACGAATTTACCACTCCCCTTCCAAAGGATCGGATCCTTGACGCGCTAGACACGTTTCCCACTGTTTCGCCTGACTGCGCCAAGCTCGCTGTTTTTGTGGAAAACCCTAGAGAACTCCTTTGGCTGGCTGAGCAAATTTTGTCCCGGTTACCCACTCCCTGGGCAGCCATGGCGACCGGCCCCTGGGCGCTTTTTTCCCGGGCATTGTTTCCCGCTCTGGGCTCCTGCCTCGTTTATGGGGGGCTAGATGGACCGGCGGCTCCAGGCCAGCCAGCACTTGCGATCGTCCGGAACCTGCTGGAACACCTGTCCTTAGAGCGCTTATTGGAGAAGATCCCTCACCCGGACAAAACTCTCCGGCCGTAAAACTAGCACCACCTTGGTAAAACGCTCCAAGGGCAGCTGGACCAACGACCAATATTGCTCCCTGTCCTTCTCAGTGCAAGCCCAGAGGTACCAGTGACGAATCGCACTTTTCGGATCCTGATCCCATCCGATCCAGTGGTAACGTCCATCCGCCCCCCGGGAAAGTTCTCCCACCACATAGCGCTTCGGAATATTCCGGATGGTTAGGGCGTAATTGTCTTGGATCGAATCCTTCCTTCCCTTGGAGGCATCCAAAGCAACCGTGCCGGCTTGCCGTTCCGTTTCGATCGGTTTTTTCTCTTCCTCGGCTTCATGAATTCTCCGGTCGAGCTCACGCAAGCGGGCCAGATAACTAGCGGCCCGCTCTCGAATCGCAACGCGGAGCCGTTCCAACTCCTTACCGACGGACGCCTTTTCCTTCTGGTACTCTTCCTCGGACCGGTGCCAGTCTTCCAGGAGAGCCTCGGCCCACTTCCGCTCCTTGCCCACCGGAATATCTCTGGGGGCATCATAGAGAGCCAGGCGAAACGCGTTCACCCAGACCTCGGGATCCTTAGGTGCATCGGCCCGGAGTTTTAGCGAAAGATGGAGAGACTGCGCGCGCGACTCGATCAATTGCTCGAGGGCAAGAAGCTTTTGCTTTCTTTTCCTTTCTAAAGTCAGTCCTTTTCTTTCCCAAATCTCCTGGCTTTTTTTCTCATTTTCTTCCACCAGGTGCTTGAGTTCCTTTTCCACTGTTCCTTTTTCGTTTCGTAATAGCCCAATCCTTTCCTCTAGCCCCGCCAAATCCGACTCTACCCGTCGCAGAGACTCCTTTTTGACTCGTATTTCCTGTTCAAAAGGTTCCTCCGCCAGCCGGTACTCTTGCCGCAGCGCCCGCAAATCCCCTGTGAAGTCTCCCACGAGGTATACCTTGGTAGGGGATGGCAACTGGTCCCATTGCCACACGATCTCGACCTGGCTTTGGCGGAGGCTTAAATAGATGAGCCAACTCGACAGAAAGACCGCTGCCGCCCCAATCAGTTGTCGCAACCCGAAAGTCGATCTGACACGCTTCCCCTCCTCGTCCCCCTGACCGCCCTTTCCCTTGCCTCCCGGAAAACGGGGTCCACCTGTGGGAGGCGGGGGGAGGGAGGGTTTGCTGGCGCTTTTCTCCGAATCGCCAGGAGCTTGGCCGGGGGCAGAAACACTTGTCCTTCGATTGGTTCTCTCTAACTCCTTCTGTCGGAGATAACGCAAGTAGGAGGACTCAGAATCAAATCCCGAGCTCATAGAAAAACTCCGCTCCGTTTCGCTCCCTCCCCTCCACCCAGTCAACCCGTTTTGCTCGGCTCGAACCCAAGGAACATCCAAGCTTACGAAAAGCCGCCCAGAACGGCCGGACCGCCCATAAGACGTATTGCATACCGCCACACGCCGCCCGGCCCAACCAAGCCCTCATCACGCTAGGAAGATTACGGAGTTGGTTCCGTGTTTTCTTCCACAACCGGTGCAGACAAAAGCTCATAGCAAGAGTAGGTCCCCAGCCAGTGCACGGAACCCCGCTCAACCTTGGTAAGAAAACCCGACAAATCCTTCCCAACCCCCCAAACGAAATCGACATCCTCCGAAAATTCTGTTTCGTAAAGCCAGGCGCGGGCGAGCTCCATCTTTTGTTTCCAAAGGCACCGGACGTTTTCCTCAAAAAAGAGCCGGTTGAGCTCCCCAAGGAGTTCTTTCCCTTCTTTTTCCTTGCACCATAAAAGTAGCCTTCTTCCGCAGCGGCTTTGGCCCCCTGAGAGCACCCAGAAACACTCCGCCTTTTTCTTTCCCATGGGTAGCCGGAGCTCTTCATATACCGAGACACCCTGGCCTAATGGCCAAGGTGAAAGACGGCGCCGAAGGGCCCGGACCACTTGGTTCACCTTGACAACACCAGCGGCCCACCGGCCCTGCAAGATCCCTTCTAGGAGGGATACCAAATCCTCGGCTGGACCGAACATTGCTCGAACACCGAAACGCAAAACTGCCGCAATCCAACTTCCCCGATCGTGCGATCCTACCCAGCCAACGGTAACTCCTCCTTGCCGGGCGCGGCATTCCGAGAGGATCTCGCGGTAAATGGCACATAGCGCAGTCCCCGAGAGGGGACCTCGATTGTAGCTATCTAATTTTCCCCAGAGAGATCCTTCTCGAGAAGGATCAAAAATATTGACCTTTTCCTCTCTTTTGACACGACCAATTTTATCCGCCAGCTGGACGCGCCGATTGAGCAACCGGACCAAAAGGCGGTCCACCCGATCGATCTCTTCACGCACGTCATTAAGATCCATGGTAGAATACCCAAGGAAGCTTCAAAGATGCGTTTCGCCTCTTAACCCGCATCCTCTTGGAGGATCCTAAGCAAAACCTCACGTAATTCCTGCCTGTCGGGAAGCTCCTCCAAGCGCTGGAGTCCAAACCACTCAAGAAAACGGGTGGTTGTGCCATACAACAGAGGCTTGCCCAGGGAGGGGGACCGGCCCACAACCTGAATCAGTCCCTTTTCTAAAAGCCCAGATAGAACACTGTCAACTGCAACACCTCGAACTGCCTCGATTTGGGATCGGCTCACCGGTTGAGCATAGGCAATGAGAGCAAGCGTTTCTAATGCGGCCGGAGAAAGCTTAGGAAAGCTCTCCTCCCCCCGCAGTTCCCGCAGCCAGGGAGCCACTTCCGGATGGGTGTAAAAGCGATAGCCCCCCGCCGCGCGGTCCAGAACAATCCCACAGTGACGACTCCCATAATCAGCCCGCAATTCTTCCACTGCTTCTTCGATTGTTTGCTCTGTGAGGGAGTCGGGGTCTTCCGAGACTCCGGGCACATTCTTGACGATCGCCAGCATCCGACGAGCTGTTACGGGCTCAGGAGAAGCAAAAATAAGCGCCTCCAGGATCGCTTTTAGACTGGGCATGGCTCCATGGCCTCCGAGGGACATTCGACCCAAAAACCGTTCTCTAAAGCATCCCTTTGCCAAACTTTGAGCTTTCCTTGCCGCACAAGCTCCAGGATCGCAAGGAATACCGACGCAATCTCCAAGCGCGTGGTTCCCGATGGGATGAGCTCGGAAAAAGCACAGGGTCCCCGGTAAAAGCTTAGCTTCTCCAAAAGCCACAACGTCTTTTCCGCCACACTGCTACCCCGCTCTAGCGGTCTTGGAACAAAAGGCCTGGAGCTCCTTCGCAAAAGAAGCGCTTCCAAAGCTTGGGCCAAATGCGATACTGGCCATGGTTTCCGCGGAACAAGGAAGGAGTCGGGGAGCAAATCCTCCAAGGGTGGAACCGGAAGCCGTTGCGCCCGCTCAGGGTATTTCTCTAACAACCCTTGTAGGATCCCGCGAAGATGACGCGACAACGCACCCCCTCCCAAAAGAGTTCCCGGTAAAGCAACTACCTCTTCTTCCTCCTCTTCAAGCCCTTGGGACGGCCGCGCCAACAAGACCCGACTCTTGGTCCAAACCAAAACGGAAGTAATCCAAAGGGCGTAAACCCGGACCTCCCAGCCCACCTCATTCCCGCGGGTTGCAAGCGCCAGCGCGTGAGCAGCCACCTGGGCCACACGGATCTCCCATGGGTTAATCTCGTCCCCTTGGACCAAAAGAAGCAAAAGCTCAACCGGACCTTGAAAGTTGTGTAACTCGACTCGCACAAGCCCTGTGGGGTTCATCCGCCGATTTCCCTTTTTGCGCCAAGCGTCCCCCCGAACCGTCAGCCGTCTTTTGTGGCACTAGTCAAGACCGGCAGCACGGCGTGCCATCTCCAGGGTAGGACGCGCCAGTTTTCGAGCTCGTTCCGCACCCTGGGCCAGGACTTCTTCAACATAGCTTGGTTTCTCACCTAGCTGACGGTAGCGCTCTCGTATCGGCGCAAAGTAGCCAAGAATCTTGGCAGCCAGTTCCTTTTTATAGGTAGCATACCCAATGCCTCCTCGACGCATGCTCGCCACCCACTCCTGGTATTCCTCGGGGGAGCTAACAAGCTTGTAGAGAGAAGCTAAAATGGATCCCTCCACGGGTTTGGGCGCTTCTACCGGAGTGGAGTCGGTTTTAATGGCCATCACCCGCGTAGTGATTTCCTCAGGATCTGCGAAGATCTCTACGGTATTACCATAGCTCTTAGACATTTTTTGCCCGTCAATACCGGGAACAACGGCCACATCAGGTTGAATATCCGGCTCCGGAATGCGGAAGACCGGTCCAAAACGCTGGTTAAACTTCGCGGCTATATCTCGAGTGATTTCCAGGTGTTGTTTCTGATCTTTGCCGACGGGCACCATTTCCGCTTGGTAAAGAAGGATGTCAGCGGCCATTAATACCGGGTACGAGAATAACGCGTGGGATGCCGGGAGACCCCTCGCGATTTTGTCCTTATAGCTATGGCACCTTTCCAAAAGTCCCACGGGTGTACAGCAAGAGAGAAGCCATGCCAGTTCCACAACCCAAGGTACGTCGCTTTGCCGGAAAAGAGTTGCCCGGTCGGGATCCAGCCCGCAAGCAAGAAAGGCCCGCGCTACCTCCAGGACGTTCCGCCTCAAGGAGGAAGGATCCTGGAGGGAGGTTAAAGCATGGTAGTCGGCAATAAAGTAAATGGCTTCGCCCTTTTCCTGCCAGCTAATCGCCCGTTGCATCATGCCGAAGTAGTTGCCCAGATGCAAGGACCCAGAGGGTTGAATACCTGAAAGAATCCGCATCGTCGTCTGGATGACTTTTCCCAACAGAGCGGGGTTCTACCACCGCGCCCGCCGATGGACCTGCTGTAACCTCTGTTCCAATGCCTGGCGGCTGCTTTCCCACTCCATTCGAAGCCAGTCGGGTGAAACACAAAACGCCCCCAACCCTTCTACAAGGCAGCGCTCTCCCTGATCGGCCGTGACGACCACAAGTTCGGTAGGAGCGGGAGCTTGTGCTACCATAGCTTCGATCAAGCTATCCGCTGACTCCTGCCCACGGGTGTACCACACTTCCACCCCTTCCCTCGGAACAAACGAGGAACGAGAGGAGCTGCGGCCATCAAAAACGACGGTCACCTTCCAAAAGCTAGCGTCGGAAAGCTCCTCTAGCCTCCGGACAAGAACGTCCCGAGCCTTTCCCGGGTCATTCCTGTGAAGCTTATGTAACTCGGGCCAGGCAAAGATGACACTGTGACCGTCCACGATCATGTACCGACTTCCCATAGGCCAGGCCCTCCGAAAGGATGGGAACCTTTACCCCTGACCCAATCGCGCCCCCTTGGTAAGGAGCTTGGCGCGTTCCTTCCTCCTTTCCTGGTATCGCTTCCGCCTCCTCCGCTTGAGGATTTTTTTCCACTGCTTGCTCATGAGGCTAGCGCTTACTCAAAACCCTCTTTATATTACACGCGGTGAAAAGAGGCGTCCAATCCTGTTGTACCGTGCGAAGATCTCGGGATGAAATTGGCCCCCAAAACCCCAAGGGGTCGGGCTTGAAACGGGCGCAAGCTAGCCCTGTGGTTGATTAAGATAACCCACCCCATAGAAACAAACTGGCATAGCTTAGGCTATCGAGTAACGTGTCGGTCATGGAAAACGAAACTTCTCAAAAGCGCTTTTCTCTGCCCAGGCAGCTTCGCCTAACCTCCGTGAGTGTACTCTTAAGCTGTGGGTTGGTTTTTCTTTTCTCCCCTGCTTCCCAAGCCGCTTTCTGGCCTCTGGGCAAAGCGGAACGATCCGAGTCGAAACTTCCCAACATTCTGGTGGATAACCAGCCAATCAACCGGTCGACTACAGGTCTTCTGACAAGCTTTGCGCCTGTAGTAAAGAAGGTAGTGCCCAGTGTCGTCAAAATCTTCACGACCCAGAAGATTCGTGTTCCCGAAGGCTGGGGGTTCCCGTTTTTCAATGACCCGTTCTTTCGGCGGTTTTTCGGTTTGCCAGATGAAGACAACCAGGGGTCCAATCCGCGGCGGGTTCCCCGGGCTCCCCAGCAACGACGTGCCGGAGGGCTTGGCTCAGGGGTGATTGTGACAGCCGATGGCTATATCCTGACCAATAACCATGTGGTCGATGTTGCTGATGAAATTAAGGTGATGCTCGGGAATGACAAAAAGGAATTTACCGCCAAAGTTGTGGGCAAGGATCCATTGGCGGACATCGCGCTCATCAAGATCCCGGCTCGCGATCTTCCTCCGATCACCTTTACCGATAGCGACAAAGCCGAGGTGGGGGATATCGTGCTTGCTGTGGGGAATCCTTTCGATCTCACCCAGACGGTCACCATGGGGATCATTAGCGCCGTGGGTCGAAAGGACGTGGGAATCGAGGAATACGAAGATTTCATCCAGACAGATGCTGCGATTAACCCAGGCAACTCGGGAGGGGCACTTGTGGATATCCTTGGACGGCTGGTAGGAATCAATACGGCCATTGTGAGCCCAGGACGTCCTGGAAACCTTGGGATTGGCTTTGCAGTACCCTCCAACATGGCCCGCTATGCCATGGAACAGCTTCTTGCGCATGGGCGGGTCATTCGAGGATTTTTGGGAGTAAGCATCTCGGAAGTGACCCCGGAACTGGCGACGGCTTTCAAGCTCCCCCAACCGACGGGGGCTTTGGTCGAACAGGTCAATCCTGACAGCCCGGCCGAAAAAGCAGGGATCAAACCAGGGGACGTGATTTTGGAGTTCAATGGCAACAAGGTGAATGATCCGAGAGATCTTCGGTTAGCCGTCTCCCAAACGCAGCCTGGTACCCGTGTCACGCTCAAAATCTGGAGGGATGGTCACGAAAGAGTCCTAGAGGCCACTTTGAAAGAGCGGGAAACCCCCGAAGCTTCCTCTGGCGGATCTGGAGGTGAACAGCAACCTGCGTCGGATTTTATTCCGGGAGTGGAGATTGCCGATTTAACCCCGCTTTTACGCCAGCAGTTTGGAATCCCTCCGAGCCTTCAGGGAGTCCTCGTGACCAATGTGGAGCCTGACTCCCCCGCGGCAGGACCAGGAAGGGATAGCCTTCGTCCTGGAGATGTCATCGTAGAGGTCGCCCGCAGGCCGGTGCGGAGCGTGCGCGAGGTTTTGACCGTCGCCAAACAGGTGCAAGAGGATCGCCTCCTATTGCGCGTCTGGACGCGAAATATCATGCACTATGTAGTCATCAAGCGGACCAGCGAACCGTAGGGATCCCCGTTTGATCCTGCCGGAAAGATCTTTTATCCAAAAAGACCGGGTCCTTTCGATTTGCTAGAGCTCAGTCGATCGGGCCTAGCCTTTTTGTCCGACCGGCTCGGAATAAGCCTAACGTAACTTCGACACTGTTTTTGAAGATAAATGGCCGCACCCGAAGGACTGAACGGCTTCCTCCTGCCTGCGTTATCCACTGGGGCTCCGTGAGAAACAAGAGGAAGCGGGCCCATCTTTTTTGCAATAGCTCGGTTTCCTTTTTTTGCCTATTTCACAAAGCATTCGACGCTCTAACATTTGCCTTCGGGCAGGAGCCGCGCTACGCGGATAGCTTCAAGGCGACCAAGGGTTTCGGAGACTACTTTCTGGAAGCCTTTCGAGATCCGTTGGCTCGCCGGCCGGGGGTGTCAGCCCTTAGGCCAGGAAAAAGATCTGGATGGGATTGCGGACTCGGTTCACCAAGCGGCAGGAGCCAGCGATGCACGCGACAGACTTCGAGGGAGCTTTTTCAGCTATGGAAAAGCACTCTTTCAACCTCGGGCGACTCGCTCATAATGAGTGAGAGACTCTCCGGGCAAAGTTTCCGGCCGGGGGAGACGGATCTCCAGGGGATACCATCCATTGACCGGTTCCTCTCCTTGCGTCCGCTCCTCTCTTTACGTTTCGACCAGAAGCGGCCACCAGGGTCGACCCCCTACTCCAAAGTATGTATGGGCTTGGAGCCAAGAGAGCGGCCCAACCGCCCGCACTCCCCGGTTTGAGCGGATCGGCTTTTTTTCGTGATCGTTTTGGGAATCTCGGGCCAATACCTCCTTGGGAGAAGCCATCCGGCTTTCCCGGCGGGCTCGATCGCTGAAGGCCTAGGGCATTTTTTCCGGCAATCACCGCTCGAACCCCACTGCCTTCCGTGTTCATGACTTAACTCCGGTCGGTAAGCCAAAGCTCCCACTCTTTTGCAAAGACCGCGACAATCCCTCTTAGAGCTTGACCTCTCTTAGCTCAAGGCGACATACGGAAGCCTCCTCTCCTTCCAGCGCTTCCAAACTCCGTGGGGTTTTTCCTTCCTCCATCAAAAAGAAACGTTCTTTTTTGGATCCCCAACCGTCGCTGGACGGTCACGAGTAACCCCAGAAGCCTCTTCGAATCCGCCCGGTTTGCCCCCAAAACCTCCCGATGGATGGGAACCCCTTAAGCATGGGTCGCAATCGAGAAGAAAAAGGTGCCGCTGATCCCCTCGGTGATCGCGGCTCTCTCCATAATGGGCCAGTCCCTCCGCCCCTACCCCCTCAAAGGACACACGGGATCAATCAGAAAGCACAAGACTCGTTCCCCGCAGGGAATCCTCCCGATAGACTTTCTTTTCCACCGAGCTCCAAAGCCCGTGTCACTCATCCCTCGCCCGACAGAGCCCCTCTTCCCCCAAGTTTTTTGCCCGCACCCCGCACAGCTCCCCTAAAACCCTCCCCCTGGTTTCTCGCGCAACGCACACTTGGAAAGAGCGGAAAAAAACCGCCCCAAAAGCAACCGCTGTAACGAACCGCGCCTTCCGTTCCCTTCTCACCCCTGCAAGCACTTCCTCTAGACCCCAGCTTTGCGACACCTCTTCCCGTAGCCCGAACCCCCTTGATCGAACGCCTCGTCCCCACCTGTAAGCCCTCCAGCAGGACAAGCTTCTGCCCTTTTTACACTTGCGCGAAAAAGCTTTTGGGCTCCAACCGGGAGCCGGCTCCCATTGGCCCAATTCCTTCTCTTCACCTTTTTCCCTACCCGGGAGGACGGCCGAACCCCCACCGCCGGTACACCTTTCCGTTGCGATAGCTACAAGGCTCGTGCACATACATGCCGACAACCTGCGACACATAGCACTCTCCTGCCTAAAAGCATGGATTCACAACCGATTTCCCTATCGACCCTACACACTTTTCCATAAATCCTTGACTTGCAACTACAAAGGTAAAAACCTCAGGAAGTTAAGCTAGGGAGGAGAGCTTCTTTTCCCGGAAGGTTTGCTAGCGACCTAGAAGTGCTCGCTGGGGGTTGCTTAGACGGTGAAGGGTCCTTGCCGTCCGTCGGCACGTCGCGAGTACAAAGCTTTTTTTCTTCCAGTGTGTGAAGCCAGACCAAAGCTTCTCTGGGAAACCCCACGGTCAACGGTTGGAAAAGGATTTGTGGCCCAGCTGGCTACCACCCACGAAAGCCGGCAGAAAAAAGACGACGCTGGGGCTCCTTAAAAATCACCGCACGCCACCAGCAGGAGGACCTGCCAGGAGTCAATGCCTCGAGCCGGCTGCACACCCAAGGATCCAGGTCTTCCTTGGTTTTACGGAGGCGAAGAAGGCTGCCCCTCCGGAGTCGAGGGAGCTAGTGGAGTTGCGCTTTCAGCTTCTGGAGGCGGGCCCTGATAGAATTCAGGATGCCGAATTAAGCCGCCGGCATGGCTAATCCACGCCGCGACCCCGACCGAAAGAAGACCTGAAAGAAGCGTTAGACTTGTCAGCGGGCCTGAAATTTTGGGAAAAACCAAGGCAAATACAAGCGCCAGAAGCGCAAACGCCGCGGTCACATAGAAAGACCAAAACCAGGGACTCTCGCCCCGTTTTTTATGGGCTTCCAGCCAAGCTTCCTCTTTCCGGGTGGTCATCGATTTCACGCGGTCGTACCCCTCTTCCCCATAGTATCGAACCAAGCCAGCGGAACCCGATGTCAGTATCACCAGAATGAGACAAGCGATTTGGCCCGCTCGAGTCCGGAAGATTGCACAGCAAAGAAGACCCACCAAGGCCACCAGAAGACCATAGGAGGGAAGGGGATTGAGAATGGTGTGAACATATTCAGGTTGACTGAATGTTTCAATGACTTGTCGCAGTTCGTTCACCGTTTTCCATTCCGGGGACAAATATCTTTCTCCCGAAAGGTCCCCCTTCCTCCGCCGGCACCAACCAAAACCTCCAACCTCCTAATCCACGGTGCCCGCCGGTGTCAGTCACCACCCGTGGCCAATGCCAGGTGAGAACCCAGCCGGCCAGAGCCACAAGGGATTGCGAACCGTCTTTATGTCCTACTTACAGCTTTATGTGAGGAGGACAGCCAATGGGACACAGCCACCGAAGGATTTTTCTCAGTGAGTCTCAACCTTTGTCTTTCACGCAAACCTCAGCTCCTTCCCAGGGCAAAGCGAAGTCTTGCTTAGACTATTTAATGATTTCCGCGTCTTCCAAAAGATTGATCCCATCCCGGCTCACGAGCTTTCCTTTCAGGGTGACCACGCTCGCCGCGCGCCCTGCAAGCTCCCGATTCAAAGGCTTGTGTTCGCCGACTACCAGATACACCTTTCCCGACTTATCCTTAATGCCGACCGGCAAACCGGAGTTAATGCAGGTCCGAGCACACTTGGCGTGTTTCGGGCCACTAGCCCCATGGTCCAGGTAACAGACCATATCCAAAACTTCTCCTGTGACCGTTACCGTCTCTTCGTCCTTTTGTTCCTGAGCGTTCGCGCTCAAAGCCGGTACGAGGAAAAGGAGAACGGAACCCACCACCAAGATCGTTTTACTCATACGTTTTCACTATTGCCTAACGGCCTAATATTGCAAGCCCAAAAACCCACGCCGCCACCACTGAGAAGTGGATCCACACACAATCAAGATACAAGGTCTGGCGCTTCTGAAATGTGATCACCCCAATCTTGCTGAGCCGTCACGGGAATCGCCCGCGCCTAACGGGGCATAAAGTGGCCCCCTCATTCTCCGAGGTTTTGCTAGAAAAAAAGGACAGGGCCCCTTTTCACTATGACAGACGCCTTGGAAGGGATCTAGCCCGACGACAGGCTTATCGGGAAAGACTTCTTTTGGAACAAAAAAGGCCCAGTTTTTCCGCCAGGGAAAACCCGTTTTTTCAAAGGCTCCCCAGAGAGAGGTCGCGGCACGTTTCTCCCTTGGTTCTGGGTCCTCCTACGCCCTAAGCTCTTTCCTTACGAAGAGCTGATTGAATAAGGAGAAACTCCCCAAGATTTTCCTTCGTGAGAAGACCCACTAGCTCCCCACGACGGAGAACTGGTATACAAGGTGCACTGCCCGGGTCCAGGCGCTCAAAAACCATTTGAACCATCTCGTTTGCTTCCGCGGTATCAAAGGTTTGTTCCATCACCTCTTTCACTGTTGCTGTCTCCCCCAACCGGGACAATCCGGACAAAAGAGCCGTGTGCGTAAGAATTCCAACCACTTTGCCGTTGTCTACGACAGGAAAATCGTGCTGATACCCAGCCAGAATGTACTGCCCCGCCTTGCTCAAGGGATCTTCCGGGTGAAGCGTGTGGAACTCTGTGATCATGACTCTCCAAACCGGAATTCCACCCAGCGCCCATCGAAGCTCTACCATGCTGGCTTCCTGGGCCGCTCCAATCCACACGAAGAGTGCGATAAATAGAAGCATGGGATTGGGTGTAAAAAGCCCAGCCAAACCGAAAAGAATGGCCATGGCCTGCCCCACCCAGGCCGCCCAATGCGTAGCCCGGACATAGTCCATTTGCGTTGCCAAAAGAGCTCGGAGAACTCTCCCCCCGTCCATCGGAAAGGCAGGCAAAAGGTTAAAGAGTGCCAGCACAACGTTGACACCGAACAAGCGTCCGGCAAAGGTGCCCCGAACAGGGCTCCAGTGCCCGAGCTGCCAATTGGGATCGTAGTGGGAAAGAAACAGATACAGGATCAACGCCAGGATGACGTTAACGGCCGGCCCTGCCAACGCTACCACCAACTCCTGCCACGGATTGTCCGGCATCCGTTCCAAACGAGCCACACCGCCAATCGGCAAAAGGACGATATCCCGGGTCCGGATGCCAAAACGCTTGGCCGCCAAGGCATGACCTAGCTCATGGAGGACAATGATCGTGAAAAGACAAAAAAGGAAAAGGAGCGCTTCCCATACCGCGCTCAGGTTCCCCGCGACGGCATACTGAGAAACCGCGACCCAGGTGACCAGAAGCAGGAAAGTAAAGTGGACATAAATCCCGATCCCCAAAACCTCGCCGATTTTCCAAGCCCCCTTCATGAACGGTTCCGGTCTTTTCGTGACGCGATCCGCGCTAAGGCCGGTTGAAAGCGGGCTCGCCAGGACGCGTTCAACTCCCACCCTTGTCTTCCCCTATCCCCACTTTCCGTCCGAGAACTTGCCTGGCAAAGTTGTTTTCCATCAAGGCTCGCCATAAAGAAAAGCGTTCAATTGTGACTCTGGATCGAAGGGAGGAAAAACGGAAAAAAGAGCCCTCAATCTTGCGCGCCCAAAACCCACCTTTTCTGCGCTCACGCGATCCCTAGCCCTTAACACAGATCAAAGGATCCAGACGCGCTACCTTTTTAGCTAACCCTGCCCGGTGGGCAGCTTCAACGACCAGGCTCACGTCCTTGTAGGCCTTAGGTGCTTCTTCGGCAACCCCCCGCTCGGAAACACTCCGGACCAAAATTCCTCTTTCCGCCAACTCCCGAATGATCTCTCGTCCTTTCCACAGTTTCGTTGCCTGGTGACGGCTCATGGCTCTCCCGGCCCCGTGGATCGCCGAGCTAAAGGCAAGCTCCTCGCTTGTGTCCGTACCGACCAAGATGTAGGAGTGCGTTCCCATGCTGCCTCCAATCAAAACGGGCTGGCCCGCTTCGCGTAAGTCCTTCGGTAAATCAGGATGCCCGGGTCCCAAGGCTCGCGTGGCCCCTTTTCGATGCACAAAAACCCGCTTCTTTTTACCGTTAATCTCATGCACTTCTTCCTTACAGGTATTGTGAGAAACATCATACAAAAGCACCAGCTCAACCCCGGGGAAGATTTCTTCAAATGCCTTTCGGGCTAAATGGGTGAGAATCTGCCGGTTCGCTAGCGCACAGTTGATCCCTGCCCTCATCGCCCCTAGATACTCCCGGCCAAGGGGAGACTGGAGGGGTGCACAGGCAAGCTCTCGCTCGGGTAGTTGGATCCCGTAGGAGGCAGCAGCGGAAACCATCTTTTTTAAAAAGTCTGTCCCAATCTGGTGCCCGAGACCCCGGGAACCGCAGTGAATGCTTACAACAATATCCCCCAGCTCTAAACCAAACTTTTTCGCAATTTCCGGGTCGTAGATCTCAGCCACCTCTTGGACCTCTAGGTAATGATTTCCAGAACCTAGTGTCCCCATCTCGGCTTCTTGACGTTTCTTCGCCTCCGGGGAAACAGCGTCCGGACAAGCACCCGGCATGCAACCTTTTTCCTCAATCCTTTCTAGATCCTCCGGTCTTCCCCACCCCTGTTCCACGGCCCAGCGGGCGCCGCCTAGGAGCATCTGGTCCATCTCTTTGGGAGAGAGACGGATTTTTCCACGGCTCCCCACCCCAGCTGGAATCACTTCAAAAAGCTTGTCTGCCAAAATTTCCGCTTTGGGCAGGAGGTCCTTTTTCTTTAGACCGGTGAGAAGCGTTCGGACCCCACAGGAGATGTCAAACCCCACCCCCCCGGCAGAAACCACTCCGCCTTCTTCGGGATCAAAAGCCGCAACGCCTCCAATGGGAAATCCATAACCCCAGTGAGCATCCGGCATGGCAAAGGAGGCTTTCTGGATTCCCGGCAGGCTAGCCACGTTGCTTGCCTGCTCCAGGACCTTTTGGTCCATCTCCTCCAAAAGCTCTTCTGTCGCGAAGATCACCACCGGGACTCGGCGCGACTCCCCTGCAGGAAGCTCCCATTTGCACGGGCCTCTTCTTTGTAACACTGACTTATCCATCGTTTCCCTAAAACTAGCTGTGTCCTTTTTTCCTTGCTTTCCAAGCGCTGAACTTCACCTAGGAAAGAAATCCCGAATCTCACCATACAAAGATGAAACAGTTCGCCAAGCTTGCCAACCCCGTTTGCCTCCAGGGCTTTTCCACTCAAAACCCGCCTTTTGTCGCCCACCTTCCCAGTGCAAGGGATGTCGGTTCGGTGCGGTGGGCTTTTCGCTGTGGCCCTTGCTCGTTTTCTCACAACGCCGGCAAGGTTTTCCCTCTACGAGCATCCTCTCATCGCGGCCAGTCTTAAGCTTTCGCTACCAAAGCTCTTCCCACAAGCTTTTCGTTTTTCTCCACAGATCCTCACAGGGAAGATTGCCAGCAAGCCCGCAAGGAAAAGAACCGTGCACTGCTGCACAACCCAAATGGAATGGAAATAGGACAAAGCTCTTCGAAAAACACCCCCACACTTTTCCCATCGGCATCTAACCTGCTCCAAGATGTTTCGCCAAAACCCGTGGCATCCCCTCCTCCCCCAAACGACAACCCCGGGACTTCACTTCCTTTCAAAAACGATTCCAACCGGTTACCGTTCCGAAAACCCTAGACAACCATTTTTCTCCTGGGGAAGCTCGTGCGCGACGCCGGCTCAATAGCATTCCCCCCCGATTCGCCTGCCCCGGTTTCACCCGCAAAGCCCGGGTAGCGGTCAGTCCCGCGTCTTCGGCGACAGAGGCACGGCAGCCAGCCGACTGCCTCCCAACCAGGCATTGGCTGCATGCGCCGCTTTGCGTCTTCCCCAAACCCCCGCCATAGAGGTGCCCATGTATCCTTCCTCCGATCGCTTGGGGATGGGACCAAGCTGACACGGCCGCCATTGCCAAAGTAGCCACGAGTGCCTCTGGCACGGATGGGCGTTCCAAGAAACCCAATCCTTTTCCGAGCGAGAACACAAGCCCGCGCGCTTCTGAGAAATCGTGCCATGAAGACCCCCGTAGGTGAGCGCGCCGAGGAGAGACGTGTACGCCCGGGTCAACTCCGATCAGCACGACCCCGCGCGAAAAAAAGCGGCCTTGAGCATTGCGCTCGCCTCAAGCGGCAGGCCTAGAAGGAGAGCAAACGAGCCGCAAACGGGATCCACCCACTCCACATCGACCTTCCTCTTGCCACGATCCAACTGTTCCGATCACAACCGCCTTGCACCCATGGGCAAAAACGGCTTTGGCCTACTACCCGCTCTCGCCATGGAGACTCCCTTGGATGCCGCGGATTTTTGGGTGCTTGCCAAACCCGGTCCATTTCGGCGCCGGTGAGATGATCCTCGTTCGTGTCGGTGCCTAGCGCCCCAGTAAGGCAGCGTGTCACCAGGGCGACGGGTCCGCGCCTCGACGCTTGGCAAATACCCACCACCCCTTTCGCGCTCCCGCACGAAGCGGTAGCTTTACCGCAGTTTTCTGCCGCCTCCGGACGAGTGTCCCAAGCTCTCATTGACGCGGTCCCCATCCCGCTGGCGCGGAGGGCACCTGGACGATCGCCTGTTGGCCGTGGGCGAAAGCGCACGCCCTCAAGAACCAGGTATTGGCTCAGGCTCCCAATCCGTCCGGCAGCCGCAACCGCAAGCCGATAGGCTTCTGTCGGTGGCGAATCCGGCTTGGCAGGAGGGGTTTCCGGAGGTCTTGTCCTTCGAGCCAGGCACACAGACCGGGCCCCTCCGCTCCGCCTGCCGATCCCTCTTCCAGTGCGGGTGGTTAGCGTATCGGTTTTCTTCCAGGAAAACTCCTTGCCGAAGGGATGCAGGGAACCGAAACAGAGACACACACCCGCTCGGGACTTCTGATCGTCCAGGAGCGCATTCTGCTGCGTCCACAGGATGGCTCGCCGCCCGTTTTTCTCATGCAAAACGTTCGATCCCGGCATTTTTTCTGGAGTTTGTGGATCACCGTTTCCGTTCTCCGCATCCCGCTCCTTAGCTTTCTCAATGAGCTCGGGCCGCCTTTCGCCGAGCGAAGCGATCCTTCCTTTAAGCTCGGACCCAGAGGGGCTTGGAACGCTCTGGCGGGGAGACCAAACCGTGGCAGCAAGGATCGCTTAAGCTTCTTTGAGCGAGACACGAGCCCACATCGAGCCGAAAAAACTCCGCTCCCCCGTCCGGCGAGCGCAGCCTACATGTTAAGAGGTGAAAAACCTTTTCCGGTCTTAGCGTCAAACGTCTCTCTCATGTGAAAATCGGAAGTTTCCTCATGAATGGCTTCGAGCGCGTTCTTGGCAGCGGTTGCCAATAGACCTCTTCCCCCTGTAAACCCTGGCACACAATCGAACGATCACCTCATGGAGGTCGCGCACGATACCGTCGGTCATCTCATTGGGATCCACTACCAGAATCGATCGACTCTCGGCAGCCAATGCCGCTTCTCCATACTCAAAACCGAAGCCCGTAGAGCCTGCCGCACTACTCGACCAGGATGACGCGGGCCTTCGGATCACAGACCTCCCTGACCACCCCTCTACGATGGTCGTTCATCCCGGAGCCGACCTCCTTACCGGCCGTGACGTTGCGCAACTTTTTGCTTGCGACCCAACTCGGAGAACCTAACCGCATTGTCTCTCTCAATCCGCTATTTGATCGGCGCTTGCACATCCCCGGGCAGAGGGCCACACCATCGGGTGGTACCGCCTCCACACGCACGGTTACGGTTTCGATCGGCACCTCTTCTGTGGGAACGGGCAAACGCTCCTCCTTCTCCACATCCGCCAGCCTTCTTGTAACAAACACCCTGCCGCTTGGCCCATGCACTCAAACCTCCTGCGGATAGGCTAGCATCCATAGCCTTACGCGTCGCCATATTGGTAAGCCGTTGGCAACCCCACTACCCTCAGGTTTGCTCTGAGATCCCTCCTTACACGTCCACAACACACTGGGCGACCCACAGCCCGCTCGTAGGGTCCTGGCGCACGAGAAGTTCCGTACACGTTGGTCCTTTGACCTCTACCCGACGCTCATGCCGCGAGGGATCCAAAGGCTCACCCAACATGGCCCCCTGCAAGCGATGTTTTTCAGGGAACCGAACGAGAAACTTCCCAAATACCAGCCCATGAACTGCCACCTGGTAGATAATGCTATCGAGCCATTCCAGAAGGAGAAGTTCTTCTTGAGGAGCCTCTCGCTCCACCTCCACCACCGTCTGTGTGCCAACCTTCGCCGGGTCGGTCATAACGGCCATGAGGGCAATGCCTGCTTGTTCAAAGGCCTCTTCTTGGGTGGTCCCGATGCCGCGAATGCCGACATCGGCCCCATGAGGAAAATGTTCCCAGCGGGGCGCTCTCACCCCTTCACTCACCGGTCCACTCATCGAAAAGCTCCCCTGCCCCAGAGCCTAATCGGCCCCAGGCAAAGCGTCCACCCGTTTTCTCTTTCGACAGGAACGGGCCGAATCCCCTCCCCAGCTCGCGCTATACCCTGGTCTTTTAGACGATGAGCCAAGGGCAATCCAGCCCAGCCAGAAGTTCTTGGAAAAACCCTTCATCCCGAACCACATGGGCCCGGCTGGCGACAACCGCTCCGGCCTTCTCCTTCCATAGCTCTGCTTGAAGCGTTACCCCTCGAGGCGCAACGACCCTCCGAATCGTTACCGGAACATGGAGCCGAGCCACAAACTCTTTTGCCTTTTGCTCCCAGGCCTCTTCGGCTCGTTGCAGGCGTTCCAACAGGAGAAAAAAAACAATTCCATCCCCACAAGCCCGGGCCAGATCCTGAGCAATCTCCAGGGGCCGTTCCCAGCTATCCCTAGGAGTCAAAAGTACCGCAACCGGCGCCTTAAGAACCGATCGTTGCTGGAGAACCAACACACGGGTCGAAGTCTCCAAAATGAGTCTCCGAGTAGTCGAGCCGATCCGAAGGCTTGCTTCTTGCCCGGCCGCACGGCCCAAAGCCACCAGCTCAGCTTGGCTGGCCCATTCCAAAAGCTTTTCCTCAACTATCCCCCGGATCACCACAAACCGAAAGCGCAAAGCAGCCCGGCCTGCAACCTCCTCGAGCGCCCGGCGGGCTTCCGCTGCAAGGGCTTCCAAGGTCGCTTCGATGGCCTGGGGATCCACGCGCCGCACCTGTCCCGAAACGGCATCGATTTCGGACGCAAAGGAGTAGGCTGCACAACGGAAAAGATTCTGGTCTTCCACAAAGAGGCCCCATAGCTCGCTGCCCCGATGAGCCGCCAGAACAGCAGCCGCTTCCAGAGCCGCAAGGCTGGAGGGGGAAGCATCCAAGGCTACCACAATCGGTCCGGTGTTCATTTGACCTCCGCCCGCTCCGGCTGGAAAGCACGTGCTCTTTGAGCGAATTCTGCCAAGCGCGCTTCCACTCTACCATTGATCGTGGACGGAGGAAACCGTCCGTCGGATCCCCTTTCTCCCGCAGGGATTCCCGTAAGAATTTCCATTCCCTGGTCTACTGTTTCCACCGCGTAGATATGAAACTTTCCCTCCCGGACAGCTTCGACCACATCCTCCCGGAGCATGAGTTGTGTCCGGTTGGCCGCTGGGATGATCACCCCTTGTTCTCCGGTCAATCCGCGGGCGCGGCAAACGTCAAAAAAACCCTCAATTTTTTCGTTGACCCCACCGACCGGCTGAATGATCCCATGCTGGTTAACCGAACCGGTGACCGCAATGGCTTGCTTGATCGGCACCCCTCCCAGCGCCGACAAAAGAGCAAAGAGCTCAGCCGCCGAAGCACTATCTCCTTCGACACCCTGGTAACTTTGCTCAAAGACAAGCGTAGCGGCCAGGGATAGAGGTTCCTCTGGAAGATAGCGTCCGAGAAGAAATCCAGTCAAAATGAGAACCCCTTTTGAGTGGATCGGTCCTCCCAGAGCAACCTCCCGCTCAATATCTACAACCTTGCCGCTCCCAAAGCGAACCCGCGCCGTGATCCCGGTAGGATGTCCAAACGTGTAGTCGCCCAGTTGCCAGACCGATAATCCATTGATTTGCCCAATGATGGAGCCTTCCGTATCGATGAGAAGCCGGCCCCGAAGAGTTTCCTCCAAGATCCTTTGCCGGACTCGATCAGCTCTTCGTACACGCGCCGCAACCGCCCTCTCCACATCCTCCCTTCCGATCACTTTCGATCCCCGAGACCTGGCCCAGTAGTCGGCCTCCTGCAGAAGGGTTGAGATCTGTCCGGTTTGGATAGAAAGTTTCTCCGCATCTCCGCTCATCCGGGAGCTCTCTTCCACCATGCGAGCTATACCCCCTTGATCGAGAGGAAGAAGCCCTTCCGAGCGAGCCATGGAGGCCAAAAGTTGTGCGTATTCCTGCTCGGTGCGAGGGTCCCTCGCAATTGCTTCTTCAAAATCCGAAATCACCTGGAAAAGCTCCCGGAAATCGGGATCTAAGGAATGCAAAAGATAATAAAGAAATCTTTCCCCAATCAGGATCACTTTCACCTGAACCGGGATAGGTTGTGGCTCCAGTGCAACCGTTCCGGCCCATCCCAGAGCATGCCCGAGTGATTCGACCCGAATCTTTCCCGAATAGAGTACCCGTTTGAGTCCTTCCCAGGCATAGGGTTGGGTCAAAAGCCTCCACGCATCCAGCAGGAGATATCCGCCATTGGCCCGGTGGAGCGCGCCTGATCGGATGAGAGTAAAGTCTGTGACCAAAGCCCCTAAATGAGGGACATGTTCAATTCTGCCCACCAGGTTTTGATACGTAGGGTTGTCCTCATATACCACCGGGGCTCCCTGGGACTGGGAATGGTCAATGAGCACATTGACCTGATACCGGTGAAGAAACATCTCCAAAGGGTCCCATTGCGGCAAGGGTAGACCGGGGATCGGGCTTGTCTCTTCTCGAGGCTGCCGAAACGTCTCCGTATGAAGTAGAAGATCCTTCTCCACGTCGGCCAGATAGTCCAAAACCTCAGCATGATCCGAAAAATTCTTTCGTACTTCCTCCACGAGCCCCGTTACAGCCGCCTGGACAAAACTTCGGTTAAGCTCCCGTATTTTCCGCTGGGCCTCCCTTCGCCATCGAGGAATTTCCCGGATGATCCGCACCAGTTCCTCCTGCAACTCTTTGATCGTGGTTTCGATTCGATTTCGTTCCTCTGGAGGAAGACGGTTATAGGTTTCCGGGTCCAAAACTTGGCCGCCCCGCACAGGAGCAAAGATAAACCCTGCGGGGGTTTGGAGAAGGGCTAGGCCAGCCGACTCAGCTCTTGACCGCAGCTCCTGCAGGGCCTGTTCCCTCCTGCGTTGGAAGCTCTGCTCAATTTCGCTGACCCGCAGCCGGTATTCATCACTTTCAAACACGCTAGGGATCGCAACCTTAAGGTCCTCCACCAACTGCTGCATCGCATTGGCAAAAAGGCGAGCTCTGCCGGCTCGAAACCTCAAACTCTTTGGCTTGGAAGGATCCTGAAAGTTAAACACGTAACACCAGTCATCAGGAACCGGCTCCCTGCGGGCCTGCTCCGTCACCAACTGTAAGCCCAGGGAGTGTTTCCCGGTGCCAGGAGGCCCCATCACATAAAGGTGAAAATTAGGCTGGTGGATCTCAACCCCAAACCGGAGGGACTCGACTGCGCGTTCTTGCCCCAAGGGTCTTGCCGAGTCGGCGATTGCTTCCGTTGTCTCGAACTCAAATTGGTTGGGATCGCACCGACGCCGCAGCAGTTGCCAAGATAATTCTTCTCGATCGATCATGGGGCATGGACTGCTAAGACCTCCATTTACCTTTCGTACCTTCCAGGGTCTTTGTTTTTTGTTGTAGCAAAAAGCCGTTGGTGATCCAAAGGCTTTCGATTCTCCGCTCACCCGAAAGCTTTCGAGGCAGCAAAGAACGGGACAAGGAAACAAACCGCTCCAAAGCGTTCCTTTACCCTAGCCCGAAACCCGTTTCCCAGAGCGCAACTCTTTCTTTCCGAAGGGCAAACCGACGGAAAAGCCCAAGGAGATTTCTCTTAAAAAGATCAGGCATGTTGCAGTTCCTTTTTCCGGTCACTCAAGGAAAGACACCACCTGCCACAATCCCCCCCTTGCTTTTGGAAAACCGAAAGACGTTCTCCATAGGGCTCCGTCGCACAAGCCCACGCCCCAGCTGGCCACTTTCCAAGCCCACACCCAGGCTGGGACCGCTGACCGTACGGGAAAAAATCTGCCCTAGCCCTCCACGCGGCCCAACCCGCAAGCGAAATTCGATATCTTCCCCGCCCTATTTGCCTCGCTTCCCAGCTAAGCCCTAAAGCCACTGCTCCGACCGTTCCAAAAGGACGAGTTCCGTTTTGGCTTCCCCCAAACCAATTTTTCCTTTGGTCGCCAGCTCTTCCAAAGAAAGCCGAAGGGAAGGTGATGAGTCCCTTCGGTTCTCTTTGAGCCAGCGCGCCAGCTCTTCGAAGCGTGCCTCCCCCAATAGGGCTCGCGCGGTTTCGTCAAACACCACAACCTCCGCCAGAAGCACCCATCCTCTCCCATCCGATTGGGGAAGCAAACGCTGACCAAGGATCGCCCGGAGCTGTCGACTCAGCAAAGAACGAATCTGGTCGCGTGTCCGCTCGCCGAACAGAGCCATAAGGCGCTGGAGAATCGCCAGCGGTTGCGCGATCGTGCATAACGCTCCCACCACAAAAACTCCCTGCTCGGCCAACCGAAAAGCAGGCACGATCGAATCGGCTTGATCAAGCGATCCTACAATGGCAACATCCGCATCTTCGTACGCTAGCTCCCGCAGCCCCAACGCGAAGCTCGGCACATCCGCCGGAATCTCCCTCTGGCTTACGATGGACTTTCCTGGAGCCACAATCCATTCAATAGGTTTTTCAAGGGTCACAATGTGGCGGGAAGCTGATCGGGCCAGTTCCTGAGCCAGAGAAGCTAGCGTGGTCGATTTTCCACTCCGCGTGGGACCCACTACCAAAACGAGTCCCTGCGACCATTCGCCAAGACTTTGGAGGAACTCTGCGGGCAGCCCAAGGCTTGACAACTCAGGCAAAGGCAAGGGAAAAAGCCGCAAGGAGGCTCCCAACCCTTGAGCATGTCGAAAAAGGACGCAACGAACTCGAGCCTTGTCGCGCAGAGCAAACGAAAAGCAAACCTCTCCACCATCCTTGAGTTTCGTCCAACCAGCTGAAGGGACCACCGGCTCGAGCATTGTCCTTAGCTCATCCCCCCCTAACGGTTTGGGACGAATCGTCTGCAGACTTCCTCCAGCTCGGATGCGAACAGGATACCCTTCGAAGAGGTAAAGATCTAAAGCTCCTCCCGCTACAGCCGCTTCCAGCAACGAGAAAAAGTCTTTCACAGGAAAGGGGCTTACTTAAGGCGCCGTCCCCCCGAGGGGAATCCAGTTTGCATACGCACGGGACGAGTCGGCAACACCGGATACCGGATCCAAAGCCACCAGTCCCTTGGCGGCGAGTTCCCCCAGCGAATCCTCCATAGACCGCATCCCCAACGGGCGACTCTCGCGTAAAAGCTCAGGAATCTCTCCCCACGCTCCCGCAGCAATCGCCTGGACAACCTTCGGTGCGGGGAGCAGGATTTCGGAGGCCAAAACCTTCCGCAGACCGTCTCGGCAAGGAACCAGTTTTTGACAAACCACACCCCCGAGAAGCTCCGCAAGTAACCGTCTCACGATCCCCTCCTCTTCCCCGGGAAACGAGTGGACCAGACCATGAAGCACCTCTGGGACAGAGTTCCCCAGGATGGTGGCCAGGACCAGAAGCCCGCGGTCGGCCGCTTCCAATGCCAGTCGGATGCTCTCAGGATCCTCTAGACAGCCGATGGCAAGTACGTCGGCATTTTCCGCAAGAGCGGCTTCAATACCGGCAGCCATATCCGAACAGTGGAGTCCCACTTCTTTCTGGGCAATCATGGCTTGCTTGGGCTCCAGCCAAAGTTCCATAGGATCCTCGACCGTGACGACATAAACGCCCTGCGTGCGGTTTATCTCTTCCACCAACGCGGCCAGCGTGGTGGTTCGACCACTGCCCCGTCCTCCTGCGACCAGAACCAGTTCTCCTTTCTTTTTGGTTAAACCTCGCACAACCTCTGGAAGTCCGAGTTCCTCAACACCTTTCGGTTTGCCTAGTGGCATGAAAAAGACCACGTGACAACCCTGACGCTCGCGAAACAGGTGCCCACGAAAACGTCCTAATCCCCTTACCGCATAGGAGAAAGACACCGATCCTCGCTCTCGAGCTCGTTCCCACCGCCTGGGTCCAAGGATCGCCTTGGCAACCGGCTCAATGGCCTCTGCCGGGATGAGAAACGCCTCTTCGTAGAGAGGTTGAAGGTTGGTCTCGAGCCGGACACGCAACGGTCGGTCTGGAGATAAATGCAAGCTCGTTGCGCCCAGGGAAAACGCATGTTCCAAATAACGGTTGAGGATCTCCAGCGACTCGGTAACTTCCTCCGTGGTGGAATTTTCTACGGCAGATGGGACAAGCTCCGCTGCCCCGGAACGCTCGTTGCCGGAAAGATTGGCTTCCCACTCCTTGGCTTGGCTTCGATATGTCTCCAAGAGCCAGTCCCTTTGTTCTACGCTAATGATCTGTTGCTCGTAAAGGAGATCTGCGAGGGAAACATCGGGAAGCGACTGTCGGGCCGCTTGGATGGACTCCAACTGGCCATGGCTAATCCACCCGCGCTCGAGAGCCGTTTGCAAAACAAAATCATTGAAAGAACTGGCCATCGGCGCCCCAGACCCTTCCGGCGGGTAAACCCACCGCTTTCGCAAAGAGTCCTTTTGGCTGGCAAAGGACTCGCTCTGGCACCTAAGCGTGCTTTACTTTACCGATGGCTCCCGTTCCTGGTCAACTTTTACGAAGCGATTTCTTTGCTTCCTACGACTGTCACTCCCAAGAACTTTTGGGCAAAACGACCCAAACTGGAAATGGAGAACCCGGCGCTTTTTCCCAAAAGCTAATCAAGTGCGGCCCCAATGCATGTGGGCATCGGGCTTGTGGCCCTTTGGAGCACAAGGCACGAAGCCTCTTGCCCTGGCGAAGAGAAAAGGAACAAGCAAAAAGAAGTAACCGTCGTCCCCAGCCAAAGGAAAGGATTGGTTTATTTTCCTTCGGCCAACCCAAAATGCCCACGTCTAGAACTCGCCGCGAGGAAAAAGCTTGGCCGCATTCTCCCCGGCAAGGGATGAAAAAGCTCTTGAATCCTAAGCTCTCTCGTTTGGCCTGAAAGGCAGTCTTGGGTCGAGGATCGCCTACCCAAAACCTGCTTTTCTCCCGGCCAGCCCGTGGGAAAAGGTCCCCCCTCTGGCCATCCCTAAACGGGAGCCCCGCATCGGGGTTCTTGTGGAACTTAAGAGCCCGAAGGCTTTACGCCGTAGGAACCCAGAACCGCAGCGATCGCCTGCGCACATTTCTCAACGTAACCTGAACCCCCGCTTTGGCCTCGATAACCTTCCGGTGGCTCCGCTGTCTCTTTCAAAGGCAACACCTTCAACTTGTGTCCTTTATCCAGGTGCCACAAAGCAAACCCCGCCATAGGGGCCCACAAAATCGCTGCGTCTAGCTTTCCCGCTAAAATCTCTTCGACCGGAGTCTCAAAAGCGTCAACCGAATCATCAAACGCCTGAACCGGGAGTTTCCATCGCTTTGCCAGAGCTTCCCCGAATCCTTTCTCTGCTCTGACCTGAGCCTTCTTTGAGACTAACCCTTCAATCGAATCCACGGAAAGATTCGAGCTCAACACACAAACATAGCTCCGTCGATACCCGGGCACCGAGGGAAGCAAGGTGGTAAGAAGCCTCCGGTTAGCCGCGATGACGGCACAGGACCTTTCCTCCATGGGGATGGAGACCGTAGTTGGACCGTGGGCATCCATGGAAGCCCCAGGAACTCCCGTGGCACTGCCAGAACTTCCCCCCGCAAATTTCAACGTTCGCACGAAGGCAAGAACTTTCCAAATTTGGTCGTCGCTTAAAATTTGGCCAAAGGTCCGTGGCATCGTTTGCTGGGGGATCTGTCCTTTGATCAAGCGGAACAGCGTCTCATCGTCCCCCCCAAAGACCCATATATCATCGCCCACGGACGGACACATCCCACCTCCGCCTCCCGCTCCATGACATCCTGTACAACCAACGCTAAACCAGATCTTTTTGCCTTCCTCAATTGCCTTAGGATCGTTTTGATACGGGTTCTTAGTGGCCCCGTAGCCACCGAGAGGAACAAAAAAGAGTCCCAAGCTTGCTACACCGACCACTACCCATCCAAACCCGACGTTAGGGAGGGTATTCTCTCGCCCAAGGTATCTGCGAACACCGTTTTTCATGCTGGACTTCATACGTTTGTTCCACGGCTAGATTGGCTCATTCAACAAACAAAACCTCGAGGCGTGTTGGATCCCGGCCCAACGCCGGCACCTGCGTTATTAGAAACCATGACGGCCGTCGGCCGCACCCATGCTTGGTCGGCGGTGTGCGAATGAGAATGAACAGGTCCGTGAGGATGCTTTTCCCGTTTGGGCTTCTGGGGTAACGGCTCAAGTATCGGCACGCCATACTCTTCGAGGATCTTCCGAATCTCTTGACTTTTAGCGGTTAACACAGATTCGAGCTTTTCCTTCAGCACAAAATCCCCTTTTCGAACCCCCATCGAGATATTGAAGCTCAGCGGGACGCGGCATGGCTCGCGATCCAAGGGGAAAATGGCCACAGGAGCTCCTTTCTTTTTTGCAAAATACCCGGCGATGGGCCCCCAAACGACCGCCGCATCTATCTTATCGGAAAGAAGATCCTCCATAATCCGACCCGGATAGTTTTCCGGATGAAAAACAGGATCGTAGATCAAAGAGTAGGGAACCAGATGGCGGGTAAGACCTCGCTCAGCCAGAAGAACGTGTCCGGGGGTATCCCAGTGGACCCCAATCTTCCATTGGGACAGAACCGGATCCTGGAGAGAGCGAATGGTTATCCCTCGATCCGACCGGTAGGCAAGTACATAGGTACTGCGATAGTAAGGACGCGTCGTCAAAACCGGATCATAGTCGGAGGGAACGCCAATTAAGACATCGCAGTGCCTTGCCTGGAGAGTCTTCCGCACAAGACCGCGCTGGTGAGGCCACCAGTAGTATTGGAGATCCCAGTCGAGGGCCGAAGCCACCACCTCCGCAATGCGATTTTCCAATCCCTCCTTGGCCCGGTTGGAAAACGGAAGGTCCGCCGGGTCCGCACAAACACGTAAAACGCCCTTGGCAAAGCTAGAAACGGGAATCGTTAAACCGACCATCGCCAAGCCAATCACTAATCCCAGACCCACGCCAATCTTTCTGGCCCTTGCTTCGATCATGGATCTTCCTTTCCACCTGCGAGACCCCATTGTTGTCAAAAGGTCCGTTTTGAAAAAAAGAGCGACTACCGTACGGGCCCACAACAAGGATCGCTGCAGGGAAAAGATTCACTCCGCTGCAGCGACCCCTTCACGCTCTTCCTAAACGCCCATCCAGCCTTAAGACGTTTCTCGTGGAACTTTGCTAGAGGGTTACGGAAGAGCAAAAACGACAAGCTCTCCGCCGACGCTTGTTGCCTTGTCCAAGCCCGATTGGTAAGCCGCCCCAATCGCACCCAGCGCACCAAAGGGGTCATCTGGAGGTAGCCCTTGAGCAACTGGAAGTCCGAACCACCCTCCGACCCCCGTATAGACAGCCACATACTGCTTTTTATCCGGTCCCAAGAAGGTCATGGGGTTACCAATGACGCCGGAACCCACTTTATGCTGCCAGAGGATTTTGCCGGTTTTGGCATCCACCGCTTTAAACCACCCGTCCATGGTTCCGTAAAAGACCACCCCACCGGCGGTGGTAAGCACGCCACTCCACACCGGGAATTTCTCCTTAATTCCCCACACCTTCCTGCCCTTTACGGGATCCCAAGCGATAAACTCGCCCCAGTAATCATCTTTTCCTTCGTGGCCCGAAAACATAAGCACGTTGGCCCCCACATAGGGAGCTCCGGCCGCATACTTTACTTCGACTCCCTCATAGTTCATGCACATGTTGTTGGTTCCGGCGTACAGAAGACCGGTCTGGGGAGAATAGGCAGAGGGCTGCTGGTCTTTCCCACCCATGGCGCATGGGCAGATATTTTTCGTATCAACCCCCTGCTTGGTCAGTTTTTCGGGAACCTCAATGGGGCGATCGGTATTTTTATCAATTCCCTTAGCCCAATTGACATAGACAAACGGCTCTGCCACCAGAACCTTACCCGTCTCGCGATCCAACGTGTACGCAAAACCGTTACGATCGAAATGGACCAGTGCCTTAACCTTCTTTCCGCCAAAGTTTAGATCCACCAGCACATTCTCATTGATTCCATCGTAATCCCAATGGTCCCACGGCGTCATCTGGTATGCCCACCGAGCTTTGCCGGTGTCGGGGTGACGGGCAATGATAGAGCAAGACCACTTGTTATCGCCCCCTTTGCGCTGATCCGGATTCCATGTCCCAGGGTTCGAGGTCCCGTAGTACACGAGGTCAAGTTCGGGATCATAGGAGAACCAGCCCCACACCGTGGAACCCCCGATTTTCCACTGCTCGTCCGGCCACGACTTCACCCCATCTCCCGGCCCCCCATGGTGAGGGCATTCCTTATTGAAGTCAGGATCCAAAAGAATATCCTCATCCGGGCCCTGATTGTACCCTAGCCAAGCTCGCTCCCCATTGGCCAGGTTGTAGGCAGTCATCCGGCCCCGAACTCCAAATTCTCCACCCGAAACTCCTACCAGTACCTTGTCTTTAACCACCAAAGGAGCTGCCGTGATGGTCTCCCCTTTGGTGGGGTCAGCATTCTTCGCCTTCCAGACCTCTTTTCCGGTCTGCGCATCCAATGCGATCACCTGGCCGTCGAGGGTGACTAAAATGATCTTTCCATCCCCATAGGCCAGCCCCCGGTTGACCGTATCACAACAGGCAACGGCCACCGCCTGTTGATTCTGAGCAGGGGTGTACTTCCATTTAATCGCATACGGTTTTTTTGTAAGATCAAGGGCATAAACATGGTTGGGAAAGGCCGAGTGCACGTAGAGCGTATCCCCGATTTTCAGCGGAGATCCCTCATGACCCCGCAAAGCACCCGTCGCAAACGACCATACCTGGGTAAGCTTACCCACATTTCGGGTGTTAATCTGGTTTAGCTCGCTATACGCCGTCGCAGAATAGTTCTTACGCGGCATCGGCCAATCCCCAGGGTTTTTACTGAGCCGAATGAGTTCCTCATTGGCTTGCACCCCCAAGGGAAGGGTTCCTATACCTAAGAGCAATGCTAGAAAGGCACGGCCTGTGCCTGGGATCCTTTGAGATGTTTTGGAAATCATATGCGTCTTCCTCCTGTTCCTAGGTCGTTCCCATTATCCGCCGAAGTTTGCTAAGTCAACAATAAACGCAAATTTTCTTTTTCCTCAACCACTTCCCAAGCTAGTTTCGGAGCCATGGATTTCGTTCGAAAAAGCCACAAAACGCAAAGCACGATCTTTGGTCTTTCGGGCTTGGCAAGCTCCTGGGGGACGGCTTTCCTTGCCTGTCTCCTTTTTGTCGGATCGTCCTTCGAACCCACCCGGGCCCTCGTTCCAGCAGAAGAGGTCAAAAAAACGGTGGAACGCTATATCCAAAGCAGAAGCAAGAACGGAAGCTTTCTTTACCGCGACGAAAAAACGGGGGATCGTTTGCTTCTCGATTTTGTTGGTGTTCAAGGGATTCGAGGAATGCCCCCCTACGGGGATTTCGTGGACGTGGAGTTTGCCGTTCATAAGGAACCCCAGAAACACTACCGGTTGAACTTCTGGGTGGAAGAAAAGGATGGCAAACCTAAGATCGTTGATATCCGAATTTATAAAGAGCCCGCGGAGCGCGGGGGTCAATGGGTCGAGGTGACCCGGCAACCCCTTCTGTGGTGGTGGGTCCCGGTCACAGAACACCCGGGAGAGAGGGAGGAGAAGCGCGCCTGGGAGATCAAGGCCGCAATCCACCAGTACATTGCCGGCCAGAAAGGCTCTCCGGAAGGAACGTTTCGGATTCATGACCCCAAAAGCGGTAAAGACCTGGAGCTTGAGCTGGTGGCTATTCATGACCCGGTCCGCAAACTGCCGGGCAAAGGTTACTTTGCCTGCACCGACTTCCATCCGGTTGGGGAACCCGAAAAGCTCTACGATCTGGACTTTTGGGTCGCACCCAAGGATCACCGCTTAGAGGTTACCGAAGTTAGGATCCATAAGGAGCCCGTGCTCGAAAACGGCCGGTGGATTCAAAAGCCGCGCTTTGAGTACCGGGGTATCCAACCCATTGAGTTGCCCTAGTAGGCAACGCCGGATTCGTTATGGGGGATCCGGCCTCATCCAAGAAGAAACCTTCCTTCTGAACGTAGGGCGTTTGTTAGAATCGAGGCCTGGCCCGGTTAGGGGGTAACCACCACGGGCGCATAGCGCCTTCCACTTCCAAAGGGAAAACGGCTGTATAGGTTTGCGTTCCCTCAAAAAATTGCAGGCAAAGCCGGTAGGCTCCCCCGAGGACAAAATTGAGCGGTAACTCAACAAGACCCACAAAACGCTCGGGCGTTGCATGATAGGGCATTCCCATCCAGCGCGGAAAACTGCGCTGGAAAAAAACGCTTCCCTTTAGCTTTGGCCGGCCTTGAAAAGGAACCCATTGTTGGAGATCGGAACGAATGGCCACCCCGCAAACCGCAGCCCCGCCACATGGCTCTAAAAGAACGCTCCTGCCGTGACCATCCCGCACGCTCAACGAAAGCCGGCAAGTATGACCGGCACGGATCGTGCGGGGTGCCTGCAAGCTTACCCAATATTTGCCACATCGAACCCGAGGAGCCCCCGAAACCAACAGGGTAGAGTCATCCTTTCGGACCGCCTCCTGGCCGTCCGGTCGTTTGGTTTTTTTTACTTCCAAAAGGAAGTAGGGCTCTCGTTCATGGCCATGACTTCGATAAGCGACACAAATTCCATAGGTGCCAGGTCTGGGAGGAATCCATTGGAAAGCAATGGCTGGGAGACCTTGGGCATCGAGCCTAAAATTCGCGTCGGAAAGACTCATCCGGCAGAAGTAAGAGAAGGTTTTGTCCACGATAAATACTTGCCAGGGTTCTCGGCCGACCTCGTCCATTTGCGTTCGGTGCTCAAAAGAGGGATACGGAAAGGGAAAGATCTCTTGCTCCTTAAGTGTCACCTCCACTTTGAGGGGCCGACCTGCAATGGGCTCGCGGGGTTCCCAGGAAAACACGGTGTCGAGCTCGGTGGGCCGCAAAAAAAACCGGTAGGCCTCAAAAAGGGAAAAATGCTCCAAGGAAGCTTCCAAGGTACACCCAAGACAAGCTTTGTCTGAAAGGGCTCTGCCCTCGTTCACAGGATAGGAAAACGCCCAGAGCCCCCCTTGCCTCCGGCAGTCCCGCTGAAAATCCGTTTTCAAGCGCTTGTTCACAACAAAGCTCGCGACAAAAAGGACAATAGCCGTTACGCCCAAACCCCACAGCCAAGAACGAATGGGAAAGGAAAAATGAGGATCGACCCCAGGAGATTTTCCTTCCGCAAGCTCCCTCCAAACGCTTGCCCGTATCCGTCGCAATATGACCCATTGGGAAACCAGCACACCTGCAACGGCTACTGCTCCGAGGCCCATTAGCGACTTCCCCCACCTGTCCTGAGCCTCAAACCGGCCACTGGCCGGCGAATCCCACGGTGGCCATGAAAAGCACACAACACTTTGTCGCGCCGACTGGCTAGCATCTATCCATTGAATTTCAAGAGTCCATTTTCCGGGGCGCTCGAGAAGCTTGACGGGAAACGACCACAGCCGGTACCCATCCTGATGGCCAACAAAGGTTTTTTTTGCCAAAGGGTTAGACGCGTTTGAAAGGGAAAGGAGAGGCACCGAAAAAAGCTCGATCTCTCCAGGGGAGTCTGGGAGGAACTCTACGTCCATCCGATCCGCTCGGCACTCCTCCCAGAGGAGCCGTAGCTTCCCATCTGTTGCCGTTTGGCTCCATCTTTTGGATGGGCTGCTCACAACAAAGGAGGCCGCAGGATCCACCTCTAGGCGGGCTCCAAAAAAGAGGAAAACCGCGCAGAGAACACATTCTAGGGGAAACGACCCTAGAAGCCAACCGATCGGGAGGAGTAACCTTCGAGGAACCTGGCGTTTCCTAAACCATCGTCCCAGTCTTTTCCCGATTGGAGCAAAGACACTTTCCTCTCCCATTAAGCAGGGCTCAACGCGGAACACATGGTAGGAACGGACAAGAACGAGGCATCCAAAAAGCATCACCGCTCGAGCAAGATCTTGTCCCCATTCCGAGCGCCAAAGATCCACAGTCTTCCCAAAGAGTTCTATCCAAAACCACGTTCCAACCGCCACTCCTCCTCCCAAGAGGAGTACCAAAAAAACCCCAAGTTTGCCCAGTAGCCAGGATGCAACGGAGCGATTCTCCGCTTTGCGGATGACAGGAGCCAGGACCCAAGCTGAAACAAGGAGAAGCCCTAGCCACGCTTCCGTCGAAGCAAAGAGAAAACCTCTACCGATTTCCCACCATGGAGCTAGGTAAGCCCACCCTTCTGGGACAACTTCCGCCGCGACCAGAGAAAGGACCGCGACAAGTTCCAAAGAAAACGTTTTCCGTGGAGTGGCAAAGTGCCTGTAGGCAATCCAGAGCGAAGGAAATGCAACTAAGGCGCCGAAAAGCCGAGCGGTACCTCCCCAAAACGGTGATGTGCCAAGATAAAGACGTAAGGCAGCCCCTGGGGAAATCCCCAGAAATTCCTTGCCGTCCCACACGGGCAAAAGAGCCTCCCCGGCTGCTCCCGCCAACGCCACAAGAAAACCGAACCAAGCGAAAACCCCACCCTTTTTTTTCCATTTCTGCAATAGGCTCCACCCTAGACCGAGCGGGGGAACTCCGGTTCGTAACCGGGTAAATAGTACGCTCGCGAGGGCAGACCCCAAAACAAACGCGTAGCCCAGATGGGCCGCATAACTGACCCAAACCGTGGGCCAAAAACTCACCCGGTGTACCTCAACCCAAGGACGTAAACGAGAGGCAGGATACGGCGATTCCGCTTTCCAGTATACCGGAAAGCCTCCCTGGCTAAAGGTTCCATCCCGCAGCGAAAGAGCCTGCCACCGGACCCAATAAAGACCCGGAGAGAGTGGCCGGTTTGCACCCAATACGCCCTGAAGCCCCTGCCCGTCCGAAAGAAGATGGAGCCGGTCAAGCGAACCGCGGAGGGTCCCCCGTTCCCAAAAAAGGCTGGTGAAGCTTCGCGCAATCGGCTCAGTGAACCGGATAGTAACCGTATGGGGCTCGGAAAGAGAAGCGCCAGGTTTGGGATCGTAGGAGAGAGGAAACGCAGCCGCAAAGAAGGGCGTCGCTGTCACCTTTTCCTGTGTCTCCAAAGAGATGGCCATGCAAAGAACGGCTAAAACCCCTACCGAGGCGCCGGGAAAGAGCCAAGACGCAGTTGGACCCCAATCAGATGGGGGGCGGCGAGAGTCTGACCCAAAAAGGATCATCTCCACCGATTAGGAGCAAACCATCCGGCCAAAACAATCTCTTTCAAAGAAGAGGGACAGGACGAAAAAGGCGGGCAAACGTAACCAAAAGGAGCAAAGCCGCGGCAACCCTAGGGCTTTTCGGGGCTTTGTTCAAGCTCCGGTTCCGAGCGACGCCTGGCAACCCTCCAGCCGACCCACAGGGCTCCAAGGGCCGCAACTCCCAGACCAATCCACGGGACCACAGCTACGAGCAGGCCCGTTGAACCGGCGTTGACGACAAAATCAAAGCGTAGGGGACCACCCGTCTTGGGATCCTTCGCACCGATGACCGTCAAGGTTGCAACGTAACGCCCCTTGGAAAACTGGCCCGGTAAGGCGATCACACCCGCAGGGTACTTCCGGGCAGGCTCACGCAAAACAACGTTGCCGGAGGAGTCCTTGACCTCAATCGCAATGGGAACTTTTTTGAGGTCATCCGTGATCAAGTCAAAGGCCAGAACTAGTTGGCCTGTTGCCGGTACATCCTGGCAGTACGAGAGGGCCGCAGAACCCGGAGAAGCCTGAACGTAGATATCCAGGTGAACCGCGTAGCCGCTTTTTTCTAAGATGGCGCAGGATGGACCGCTCCCTCCTCCCCCATGAGCCCAAGCTGCGGGCGAAGTCCAGAGAAGGGTGCCTAGAAAAAGGCTCGCTACAACCGACAGGCGCACCAAACCAGGCTTAAGGGTGGAGGACATGCCCCAATTTTCATCCTCGAAAAGTTCCTGTCAATTCTTTTGCCCACCAAAGCTTATTTTTTCCCTAGCGTTGCACGTCTTTTCCCGACCTGCGTTTGTTTCCGTTCCCCAGCCTCCTTTTTGTCTGGGAGATGCCTCTTTTGCCCACAGGATTCCTCAATAAGAAATGGAAGGCGCCGATGGGTCCTACCGGAAGGCAGACTTCCGAAACAACTTTTTTTCTTTCCCCACGTGCCAGTCCCCAGTAGCAAAAAAGGCCGATGAAAGTCGCTGTAATCGGCGCCGGGGCAGTCGGAACTGCCATCGCCGCAAAAATCGTCGAGCGAAATCTTGCCGACGTTGTTCTCGTGGATGTCGTCCCCGGGCTTGCGGAAGGTAAGGCATTAGACATCCTGCATGCCTCCCCAATACTGGGATTTACCCGCACGATCCGCGGAACCACCGAGCTGGAAGCTTGTCTGTGGAGCGAGCTTGTGGTGGTCGCTTGCGGCCGAACCCGACAGCCGGGAATGACTCGGGAAGAGCTATTGGAACAAAATGCAGCCACCATACGAGAAGTTGCGGCAACCTTGCGAGCTTATGCGCCAGGCGCAACGGTCCTTGTGGTCACCAACCCGTTAGACGTCATGACGTGGCTGGTAGCCGAAGTGACCGGATTCCCACGAAAGCGTGTGTTGGGAATGGCCGGAGTACTGGACGCAGCCCGGCTTCGCTACTTGCTTGGGCAAGAGTTAGGAGTCGCCCCCAAGGATGTGTCAACCCTTGTCCTGGGAAGTCATGGGGAACAGATGCTCCCGCTTTTAGGCTATACCTTTGTCGGGGGAGTTCCCGTCAAAGAAAAAATTTCCCAGGCCCAATGGGACGAGCTGGTGAGGAAAACGCGCGAGGCAGGCGCCGACATTGTGCGACTTCTCCAGAAAGGAAGTGCCTCTTACGCACCCGCGGTGTCGGTCGTTGAAATGGTCGAAGCCATCCTCTTAGACCAGAAGCGGATCCTGGTTGCCAGTGTGTGGTGCGACGGGCCCTACGGGATCCGAGGGGCTTACTTAGGACTCCCGGTGCTTTTGGGGAGAGAGGGAATCGAAGCAATCCAGGAGCTATCTCTTTCCCAAGAAGAACTTTTATGCCTCCAGCGCGATCGGGAGGGGTAACCTTCGAGGGGCCTGGCGTTTCCCAAACGATAGTCCCAGTCTTTTTCCGATCGGAGCAAAGACGCTTTCCTCTCCCATTAAGCAGGGCCCAACGCGGAACACATGGTAGGAACGGACCAGAACGAGGCATCCAAAAAGCATCACCGCTCGAGCAAGATCTTGTCCCCATTCCGAGCGCCAAAGATCCACAGTCTTCCCAAAGAGTTCTATCCAAAACCACGTTCCAACCGCCACTCCTCCTCCCAAGAGGAGTACCAAAAAAACCCCAAGTTTGCCCAGTAGCCAGGATGCAACGGAGCGATTCTCCGCTTTGCGGATGACAGGAGCCAGGACCCAAGCTGAAACAAGGAGAAGCCCTAGCCACGCTTCCGTCGAAGCAAAGAGAAAACCTCTACCGATTTCCCACCATGGAGCTAGGTAAGCCCACCCTTCTGGGACAACTTCCGCCGCGACCAGAGAAAGGACCGCGACAAGTTCCAAAGAAAACGTTTTCCGTGGAGTGGCAAAGTGCCTGTAGGCAATCCAGAGCGAAGGAAATGCAACTAAGGCGCCGAAAAGCCGAGCGGTACCTCCCCAAAACGGTGATGTGCCAAGATAAAGACGTAAGGCAGCCCCTGGGGAAATCCCCAGAAATTCCTTGCCGTCCCACACGGGCAAAAGAGCCTCCCCGGCTGCTCCCGCCAACGCCACAAGAAAACCGAACCAAGCGAAAACCCCACCCTTTTTTTTCCATTTCTGCAATAGGCTCCACCCTAGACCGAGCGGGGGAACTCCGGTTCGTAACCGGGTAAATAGTACGCTCGCGAGGGCAGACCCCAAAACAAACGCGTAGCCCAGATGGGCCGCATAACTGACCCAAACCGTGGGCCAAAAACTCACCCGGTGTACCTCAACCCAAGGACGTAAACGAGAGGCAGGATACGGCGATTCCGCTTTCCAGTATACCGGAAAGCCTCCCTGGCTAAAGGTTCCATCCCGCAGCGAAAGAGCCTGCCACCGGACCCAATAAAGACCCGGAGAGAGTGGCCGGTTTGCACCCAATACGCCCTGAAGCCCCTGCCCGTCCGAAAGAAGATGGAGCCGGTCAAGCGAACCGCGGAGGGTCCCCCGTTCCCAAAAAAGGCTGGTGAAGCTTCGCGCAATCGGCTCAGTGAACCGGATAGTAACCGTATGGGGCTCGGAAAGAGAAGCGCCAGGTTTGGGATCGTAGGAGAGAGGAAACGCAGCCGCAAAGAAGGGCGTCGCTGTCACCTTTTCCTGTGTCTCCAAAGAGATGGCCATGCAAAGAACGGCTAAAACCCCTACCGAGGCGCCGGGAAAGAGCCAAGACGCAGTTGGACCCCAATCAGATGGGGGGCGGCGAGAGTCTGACCCAAAAAGGATCATCTCCACCGATTAGGAGCAAACCATCCGGCCAAAACAATCTCTTTCAAAGAAGAGGGACAGGACGAAAAAGGCGGGCAAACGTAACCAAAAGGAGCAAAGCCGCGGCAACCCTAGGGCTTTTCGGGGCTTTGTTCAAGCTCCGGTTCCGAGCGACGCCTGGCAACCCTCCAGCCGACCCACAGGGCTCCAAGGGCCGCAACTCCCAGACCAATCCACGGGACCACAGCTACGAGCAGGCCCGTTGAACCGGCGTTGACGACAAAATCAAAGCGTAGGGGACCACCCGTCTTGGGATCCTTCGCACCGATGACCGTCAAGGTTGCAACGTAACGCCCCTTGGAAAACTGGCCCGGTAAGGCGATCACACCCGCAGGGTACTTCCGGGCAGGCTCACGCAAAACAACGTTGCCGGAGGAGTCCTTGACCTCAATCGCAATGGGAACTTTTTTGAGGTCATCCGTGATCAAGTCAAAGGCCAGAACTAGTTGGCCTGTTGCCGGTACATCCTGGCAGTACGAGAGGGCCGCAGAACCCGGAGAAGCCTGAACGTAGATATCCAGGTGAACCGCGTAGCCGCTTTTTTCTAAGATGGCGCAGGATGGACCGCTCCCTCCTCCCCCATGAGCCCAAGCTGCGGGCGAAGTCCAGAGAAGGGTGCCTAGAAAAAGGCTCGCTACAACCGACAGGCGCACCAAACCAGGCTTAAGGGTGGAGGACATGCCCCAATTTTCATCCTCGAAAAGTTCCTGTCAATTCTTTTGCCCACCAAAGCTTATTTTTTCCCTAGCGTTGCACGTCTTTTCCCGACCTGCGTTTGTTTCCGTTCCCCAGCCTCCTTTTTGTCTGGGAGATGCCTCTTTTGCCCACAGGATTCCTCAATAAGAAATGGAAGGCGCCGATGGGTCCTACCGGAAGGCAGACTTCCGAAACAACTTTTTTTCTTTCCCCACGTGCCAGTCCCCAGTAGCAAAAAAGGCCGATGAAAGTCGCTGTAATCGGCGCCGGGGCAGTCGGAACTGCCATCGCCGCAAAAATCGTCGAGCGAAATCTTGCCGACGTTGTTCTCGTGGATGTCGTCCCCGGGCTTGCGGAAGGTAAGGCATTAGACATCCTGCATGCCTCCCCAATACTGGGATTTACCCGCACGATCCGCGGAACCACCGAGCTGGAAGCTTGTCTGTGGAGCGAGCTTGTGGTGGTCGCTTGCGGCCGAACCCGACAGCCGGGAATGACTCGGGAAGAGCTATTGGAACAAAATGCAGCCACCATACGAGAAGTTGCGGCAACCTTGCGAGCTTATGCGCCAGGCGCAACGGTCCTTGTGGTCACCAACCCGTTAGACGTCATGACGTGGCTGGTAGCCGAAGTGACCGGATTCCCACGAAAGCGTGTGTTGGGAATGGCCGGAGTACTGGACGCAGCCCGGCTTCGCTACTTGCTTGGGCAAGAGTTAGGAGTCGCCCCCAAGGATGTGTCAACCCTTGTCCTGGGAAGTCATGGGGAACAGATGCTCCCGCTTTTAGGCTATACCTTTGTCGGGGGAGTTCCCGTCAAAGAAAAAATTTCCCAGGCCCAATGGGACGAGCTGGTGAGGAAAACGCGCGAGGCAGGCGCCGACATTGTGCGACTTCTCCAGAAAGGAAGTGCCTCTTACGCACCCGCGGTGTCGGTCGTTGAAATGGTCGAAGCCATCCTCTTAGACCAGAAGCGGATCCTGGTTGCCAGTGTGTGGTGCGACGGGCCCTACGGGATCCGAGGGGCTTACTTAGGACTCCCGGTGCTTTTGGGGAGAGAGGGAATCGAAGCAATCCAGGAGCTATCTCTTTCCCAAGAAGAACTTTTATGCCTCCAGCGCACGGCGAAGGAAATTGAGGGACTTTTTGCCAAGGTGGCAAGCTTGCGCGCCTAGCTGAGCAACGGGGGCCCGAAAGGGGGCCTTGCGTTTCCCGGAGCTAAACCCCAATTCCTTTTGGAGCTCTTAGTATAGGTTTTACGGGGAGCTGTAAGCGATGAGGGATCCCATTACCCGATATCTTTCGCGGGCCGCCCAGGCGATCGAAAAAGAAATGGGCCCCCTGGCCCCGGGTGGGTCTTACTCCCTTGCCGGATTGCCCCAGCCAGCCTGGGCAGTTCTTATAGCCGCATGGTATCAGAAAATCCCAACGACTGTGGTGGTCGTCGTCCCGGATAACCAAACGCAGGAAACCCTGGCGATCGATCTGGAAGCCTGGGGAGTGCCCCCAAGGAGGTTTCCCGAATGGGAAAAAGCAGGGACAAATGATGCGCTTCCCGACCCAGATCTTCTCGCCCAGGCCTTGTACACGGCATGGCTGACCTTGGAAAACCCCCGGACGATCCTTTTGGTGAGTTCTCAGGCCCTGCAAGCCCGGCTTCCGGCACCCAAAGAGCTTCAGGATGCATCCCTTGTGCTAGAACCAGGTAAAACTACGGGAAGGGATCTTCTTTTAGGAAAACTTGAAGCCAGCGGGTACCACCGAGAGATCGAAGTTGAAGGGCGAGGGCAATACGCCGTGCGGGGCTGTATCACGGACGTTTTCTCCTGGACTCAATCCCTTCCGGTTCGCTGCGAATGGGATGGAGAAACTCTCCTCTCCCTTCGAGAATTTGATCCAGTCACACAGTCTTCGATCCGGCAACTGGAGCGGGCCAGTGTCTGTCTTTGGAATCCGAGCGACCCCTCGGCGCTTGGGGAAGCGACGCTTTTTGAGTATCTCCCCAAAACGACCCTCTTTCTTTATGGGGACTTGCGGATTGAGGGGCCCGTTCTTCACGGATCCTTTTACACACATGATTTTCTTCACGGGCCGCGAGGGGACTGGATCCTTGAGGAAAAACGCCGCGAGCTCCTCTTTTTCCATCTCCGGCAATGGGTTCGGGACCAATGGGAAATTCTTATTTTCTGCAATAGCGAGGGAGAGAAGCAACGACTAAGCCAGATCCTTGCGGAAGAGAACATCCAGGGGTCCAAGGCGATCCAGTTTTTCTGTCGCCCGATGACGCGAGGATTTGCCTGGAGGGAGGGTAAACTTGCGGTCCTCACGGATAACGAGATTTTTGGGCGCTACGAGCGGGCGATCACCCGGGCGATCCGCGCCCGGAAAAGCTGGGATCTTTTGCGTGGGCGTGTCCAGACCGCGGACTGGATGGACTGGGAGGAAGGGACACTTGTGGTACATGCCCATCATGGAATCGCGCGCTTTCGGGGTCTCCACCCCATGCCGGACGGAAGGGGTGAAGCCTTACTTTTGGAGTTTGCCCAGGGAGCCCGGCTCTATGTTCCTTTATCTCACTGCCACCTGGTAACCCGCTACGTGGGCCCGGGCAAAAGAAAGCCTCCTCTCGATGTCTTGGGAGGGCCGCGTTGGGGCCGGGCACTGGCCGCCGCAAGCAAAGCCGCCATGGAATATGCGGCGAAACTTCTCCGCATCCAAGCGGAGCGGCAAACCTTGCCGGGATATGCGTTCCCTCCGGACGACGCCTGGCAAAAAACGTTTGAGGACGCTTTTTTGTACGAAGAAACCCCGGATCAATTGCGGGCCATTGAGGAAACGAAACGGGACATGGAATCGCCCAAATGCATGGATCGGCTCATCTGCGGAGACGTAGGATTCGGGAAGACAGAGGTCGCCATTCGCGCGATTTTTAAGGCGGTCCTTGCAGGAAAACAGGCCGCTTTTCTCTGCCCCACCACGGTCCTGGCCCGCCAACATTACCGGACTCTGCAAGAACGCTTTGCCGACTACCCGATTTCGGTTGCGCTTTTGAGCCGTTTCCAATCCCCATCTGAAGAAAAAAAGATCCTCCAAGGCTTGGCCTGCGGAAATCTCGACGTCGTCGTCGGAACCCATAGGCTTCTTTCCCCTGATGTGCGGTTTCGTGACCTTGGGCTTGTCGTAATTGATGAAGAGCAACGCTTCGGGGTACGTCAGAAGGAAAGCTTTAAGGAAATCTTTCGACGGGTTGACGTTCTTTCCCTCTCCGCCACGCCCATTCCGCGCACGCTCTACCTTGCCCTGGCAGGCGTCCGGGACATGAGCTTGCTAGAGACCCCGCCCCCTAACCGCAAGCCGGTAGAGACCATTATTGCCCCTTACGACGAACGACTCATCCGAACGGCTATCGAACGCGAGCTTGCCCGCGGGGGGCAAGTGTACTTCCTCCACAACCGAATCGGGACACTCCCACAACTTCGTGAACGACTTGCCCTTTTGGTTCCTAAAGCGTCCGTAGAAATCATCCACGGAAGAATGCCCAAACGGACGATCGAAGACGTCATGCAGCGGTTTGTGGATGGAAAGATTGACATCCTTTTGACCACCTCGATTATCGAAAATGGCTTGGATATTCCCAATGCGAACACGGTCTTGATTGACCGTGCCGATCGCTTTGGCTTGGCCGACCTGTATCAGATCCGGGGGCGCGTAGGACGTGCCGGAGAAAAAGCGTACGCTTACCTGCTTTTGCCCAAGGGGTTTTTCATCTCCCAGGATGCCCGCAAACGAGTCTCGGCTATGGAACAATACAAGGAACTGGGCTCCGGCTTTCAGATTGCGCTTCGTGACCTAGAGATTCGGGGAGCGGGAAGTCTTTTGGGAACCGATCAAAGTGGTCACTTGTCCGCGGTTGGTTTCGACCTGTACTGCCGACTCCTCCAGCAAGCCATCCAACAATTGAAGGGAAAGAAGCAACCGGTGCTAGCGGAATGCAAAATCCATCTGGATTTTCTTGGAAACGGCTCTTTTGCTAGCGTTTCGGCTACCATTCCTCCCTCCTACCTTCCGGATCCCCGGGTCAGGGTAGCCGCCTACCGGGCCCTGGCTCAAGCGGAGAGCTTGGCAGAACTGGACGAGCTTCTCTCTTCCTGGAGGGACCGCTACGGCCCCCTTCCCCAAGAAGTAGAGCTTTTAGCTGGCTTGGCACGACTTCGCCTGCAAGGTGCCCAAAAGGGTCTCGAATCGATCGAAACGGTGGGGGATAAGCTTCTCTTGCGTCGCCACGGAGAGCCGATTCTTCTGGGCCATAGACTTCCCAGGATTTGTTCGCACAACCCCATGGAACGAATCAAAGAAATTGAAAAATGGGTGGAAACCCTCAGCTAATCTCCCTTTCCTTCTCTTTCCTCCTCATCCTTTCCGGTTTTCGCCTGGCGGCCCAGTCCGTCGACGGAATTGCGGCCATTGTGAACGATAAAGTGATCACTTTTTCTGAGGTTCGCCGTCAGGTGGAGCCCACGGAACGGATCCTCAAAGAAAGCTACTCTGGACCCCAGCTGGTTGAACGAATCAAGGAAGCCCGGCTCAGCGCGCTCCGAGCGCTCATCGAACGCGAATTGATCATTCAAAATTTTAAAAAGGAGGGGTACATCATTCCCGATCACGTTATTGAAGAGCGTCTTCGTGAGATCATACGCACTCAGTTCGAAGGGGATCGGCTTACAATGATCCGAACTCTGCAGGCCAATGGGATGACCATAGACCAGTACAAAGAGGACTTAAAAAACCAGATTATCATTCAGGCGATGCGGGCTAAAAATGTCCCTTCCCAAGTGGTGATTTCACCCTATCAGGTGGAGAGATACTACCAAGAGCATATCCAACAGTTTACCGAAGATCCCCAGGTCAAACTATGGCTTATCTTTATCAAAAAATCGGTGCCCCCGGAAGATCCCTTGGATTCCCCGAGCGGTCCGGCTCCCCCTGATCCTGCCTTACAAAGAGCTCAAGAAATTCTTTTCCGGCTGAAAACCGGGGAAGACTTCGCAGAGCTGGCTCGCCAATATTCGGAGGGTCCTAAACAGGACGCCGGCGGTGACATGGGATGGGTTACACGGGACACTCTCCGCAAGGAAGTCGCTGATGTCGTGTTCTCGCTGCATCCAGGCCAGCTAAGCGAAGTCATCCCGACCGACGATGGATACTATATCGCCATGGTAGAGGACGTGAAGCCGGCTAAAGTACAACCACTTTCCGAAGTACGAAAAGATATCGAAAAAACGCTGGTACAGGAAGAAAGGCAAAAACTCCAAGAAAAATGGTTAAATAAGTTACGAGCAAAAGCCTTTATTAAAATGTTTTAACCAGAGAGTTTCTGTGGACGTGATTATTCTTAGGGTCATCACCCCAGAAGGAGAGATCTTTTCTGGGCAGGTGAGTCGAGTTTCCTTGCCGGGTGCGGAAGGTCAGATGGAGATCCTTCCCGGGCATACAGCCCTATTTGTAAAGTTGGGTCCAGGTGAAGTTCGGCTCCAAAGGCCAAAGGGAGATTTCCACTTTCTTGTTACCGGAGAGGGATTCGCTCAGATCACAGCGCAAGAGGTTTCACTTTTAGTCGACGTTGCCGTTGCAGACGAAAGCCTTTTAAAAGAAGGCCTTGCCCTCGTTGAGCAAGGGGCCATTGACAGGTTAACCCAGCTGGATGCCGACAACCAAGAAATAACAGCGGTTCAGGCTGCCATAGCCCGTCTTGCTTTCGAACTTCGGGAAAGAAAAACGGCGAAACGTCGAGCCGGGTCTTAGATGGTAACCCTTCTTATCATCTTTTACGAAGGATCTATCTAACCAAGAAAGAACCTCGACCTTTTCGGGCGATCCCTGCAGAACTCCAAAGATACGATCTTTCGAAAGCCGGGTTTTTTCTAGGCTCTTTTCCTTGAGAGTGGATGGCTTGGCAACCATGGCCGGCCATACGCCGCCTTTGGCGGACGCCGTGCAAAGGGGGGTTCACCCAGGAAGGAAGCCATCACCATCCTGCAGCGACGACTCGCGCCGGAAGCACTCAGAGACCGCCTACAAGAGCTAACGCCGATGGTCAAAGCTCATCATTCAAAGGCCCGGAAATCGAAAGAATCGATAAAGAGCCCCCTGACGAAATGGAGGGTCCCAATAAACCCCGGAAAACGGGCGATGCAGACGCTTCCCGTCTCGGCCGATAACACCCAGCGTGTTCCTGGAAAGAAGAACCAAAGGTGGGCTGGGGAGAGCCGCCGGGTTCCTGGCCGAAGGCATGTACCCGAAGGACAATGGACAAGCATGAAAGGGGGATCCCGCAGGCGTTGGAGCTAGCTTAACTTCGACCCTGTTTGAACGTACATGGCTCTAGCCGAGCAACTGAATGGTTTCGTCCTGCCTAGCTGATCCACTTGGGCCTCTGAGAAAAAAGAGCAAGAAGGCCCACCTTTTCTGGAGTAGCTCGGTTTCCTTCTCTGGGTATTTCACAAAGCATTCGGCGCTCTAAGATTTGCCTTCGGGCAGAAGCCGCGCTTCGCGGATGGCTTGAAGCCGGCGAAGGGTTTGGGGGATCCGTTCGTGGAAGCCTTTCGAGACCCGTTGGGCTCACAGGCCGGCGGTGTGAGCCTCTAGGCCAGGAAAAAGATCCGGATGGGATTGCGGACTCGGGTCGCCGGCCCCCAAGGTTACACGGTAGAGACTTCCAGGGAGCTTTTGGGCTGGGGAAAGCCCCATTTCAACCACGGCGAGTCGCTCATAATGAGTGAGGGCCCCTCCGGGCAAAGTTTCCGGCCGGCAGAGACGGATCTCCAGCCAGATACCATCCATCGATCGCTTCCTCTTCGGGGATCCGCCCGTCTCTTTCCGTTTCCACGAGAATCGGCCGCGAGGGTCGGCACCCGTACTGCAGACTATTTTTTTATAGGCTTGGAGGCAAGAGAATGCCCCCAACCGACCGGGCTCCCCAGTTTGAGCGGATCGGCTTTTTTCACGATCGTTTTCGGAATCTCGGCCAATCCCTCCTTGGGAGAAGCCACCCCGCTTTCCCGTCGGGCCCGATCGCTCGAGGCCTAGGCCATTTTTCTCCGGCAATGACGTATCTAGTGCCATTGCCGTCCACCTCGATCACTTGACTCCGCTCGATAAGCCAAGGCTAGCGATCTTTTGGGAAGATCCCGAGAATACCTCTTGGAGCCTGGCCTTGCTTGACTCAAGCAAGGATACGCAAGCCCCCCTCTTCTTCGAGTGCTTCCAAGTTCCACGGCCTTTTTCCTTCCTCCATCAAAAAGAAACGTTCTTTCTTGAATCGCTAACCGTCGTGGGAGTGTCACGAGCAACGGCAGAAGCGTCTTCGAATCCGCCCGGTTTGTCCGCAAAACCTCCCCATGGATGGAAACCCCTTGAGCATGGGTCGCAATCGAGAAGAAAAAGGTGCCGTCGATCCCCTCGGTGATTCCGGCTCTCTCCCTAACGGGCGAGTCCCTCCGGCCCTACCCCCTCAAAGGACACACGGGATCAATCAGAAAGCACAAGACTCGTTCCCCGCAGGGAATCCTCCCGATAGACTTTCTTCTCCACCGAGCTCCAAAGCCCGTGTCACCCATCCCTCGCCCGGCAGAGCCCCTCTTCCCCCAAGTTTTTTGCCCGCACCCCGCACAGTTCCCCTAAAACCCTCCCGCCTGGTTTCTCCTGCAACGCACACCTGGAAGAGGAAAAAATCCGCCCCAAAAGCGATCGCTTTATTGAACCGCCGCTTCTCGTCCGAGCCGGCTCCCCCCCAAGGGTTTCCGCTAGACCCCACCTTCGGGACACCTTTTCCCGTCCCCTAACCCCCCAATTATCTAACGGCTCCTCCACCTGTAAGGCCTCCAGGGGGACAAGCTTCTGCCCTTTCACGCTTGTGCGACAAAGCTTTTGCGTTTCAACCGGAAGCCGGCTCCGATTGGCCCAATTCCTTCTTTTTCCCTCTTTCGCCACGCGGTAGGACTGGCGACCCCCCCACCTGCCGGCACACCTTCCCGTTGGGATCGGTACAAACCTCCTGGACATACATGCCTGCAACTTACAAGATATGTGATCCGATTATAAAAATCGTTTGCCTGTAGCTCCTTCATTTATCGACCCTACGCACGTGTTTATAAGTCCTGGACTTGCAACTCCAAAGGTTCAAAACCTGGGGAAGTTACGTGAGCCCCAAACGGACCAACCGCTGCCCGGTGAGAAGCCGAAGACCGGGCCAGGTACGAGTCGGAGATGGGTCCATAGGAGCTAAAAAGCTCCGAGAAAAGGCCTTGGGAAGGGAGGGCCCAGAATGTACCCCAGGGAAACCTCGGAAGAAGCGAAAGACATGGGCGAGTGAAGAAAGAGGTTAGAAGCTCCCGGATGCGCTTGGCGCCTCCGGAAGGAGGTAAGGGAGGAAACGAAGAGAACCCCGAGCAGTAACATCCCGAAGGGAGCGCTTTGAGCTCTGGCTCTGTTCCCTCGCACTCCACCACTGCTCGCCTCTACGATCGAGCGTCGGTATGAGCATCCAAGAGTCAACGTGTGCTACTGGTGTGATCTTGCCTACCTTAGACCGGCTGGGTCGACTCAAACGCAATGATTCTCTCTTTGGATGGGCCAGATCCGCTTTCGTCCCCGATCCAGAACCTGCCCGGTTCTTCGGCCTCTGGATCCAAGCAGTATCGTTCTGCAGGTCAAAGAGGCCACTGGCGACAGAAACAACGGCCCATTCGAACTAACCAGGGCCAACTTTCCCGCCCTTGCCCTTCACGCGTCTCTTCCCAGAGACGCTTTTCTCTCCTCCCCGGGGGCAAGCTAAGGTAGCCCGTAGTAACGCCGCAAAAACCACTCAACCCATCCTGGGGGAGCCAGCCGTGCCAAAAGGGGACCTAACCGGGCTTGAAAGAAGGTGCCGACAGTAACTACGGGAGGCGGGTTAGGAGATTCCAGGACCGCCATTAAGCATTCCGCGGCGAGTCGAGGTCCCGGAGACTCCTCAAACCTTTTGCCCGTAATGTCCCATACCCGATCAAACCAGGGCTGGTAGGGATCAAGCTCCGATCCTTCCAACCGCCGTGTAGCGCTTCGCATACTGGTCCGAAGATCTCCTGGCTGAAAATCGATCACCCGGATATTGGTGCCGGCTAGCTCCAGCCGCAAAGAAAGCGAAAGGTTAGAAAGACCTGCTTTAAACACACTATATGGGCCCATAAAGGGCACGGGGAAGCGTGCTGCCAGCGAGCTTACATTGATAATCGTCCCCCTACCACGCTTGCGCATCCCAGGCAGGGCCATGCGAACTAGCTCCCATGGACCCCGCAAAAGAACCCGGTATTGCCGATCCAAAAGCTCCGGGCTAAAACACTCGATTGGCCCGGCCAGTCCCAAGCCTGCATTATTGATAAGAACCTCAAATCCGCCTGACTCGGCCTCTGCTTGCTGGAATGCCTCCCGTAACTGCTCCGGATCCTCGAGGTCAAGCCGGACGGGATGAAAGTGTTCCTTTTGAAAGAGGTATTCCGGATGACGCGATGTCCCCCATACTTCATAGCCGTTGGCAAGGAGTGCCTGCGCAATTTCATATCCGATTCCTCGACTAGCTCCTGTTAGAAACACTGTCTTGGTCATCGCGCACGGGTTGGGGACAAACCACTCTCCTACCGGGGCCACGCCCCAAGGACAATACTCACGTTAGAGCCCCCAAAACCGGAAGAGTTACTCATAACGATCCGAGGCTCAATCGGAGTGGTCTTTCGAACCAGGGGGAGAAGAGCACACTCGTCGTCCGGTTGCTCGAGTTTTGCCGATGCCGGAACAAATTTTTTGGCTAGACAGAGGCAACAAAAGGCAACTTCCATCACCCCGGAAAGGGAGAGCGCATGCCCAGTTAATCCCTTGGTACTGCTAACCATAGGGAGACGAGAAGAACCAAAAACCTTTCGAATGGCACGCGCTTCTGCGAGATCTCCCGGATAGGTCCCGGTAGCATGCGCGTTAATATAGTCCACTTGAGAAGGATCTGTGATTCCCGCATCGGCAAGAGCCAAAAGCATCGCCCGGGCTAACCCTTCCCCATTGGGTTCGGGAGCCATGACATTGTACCCATCGCTTGCTTCTCCCCATCCGAGAACTTCCGCATAGATCGGTGCTCCCCGCTGGAGAGCATGCTCCAGTTCTTCCAGAACAACAACCGTGCTCCCACCGCTTGCCACAAACCCATCCCGAGAGCGATCGAAGGGAGCTGGGCTTTTCTCCGGATCCGACTGGGTACTCAGAGCACGAATCCCGGCAAAAGGAAGGCTGGAAAAGAGATTACAGTCTTCACCCCCAACGACAAAGGCGATGTCTTGCTTGCCTGAGCGAATGAGTTCAAACGCCGCGCCCGTCGCGTGAGCGCTCGATGCACACGCGGTGCAAAAACCTTGCAGGGCTCCTTTGATCCCGAAGGCAGCCGCGATATTGATGTTCAGTGTCCCCGCAATGCTAGCCACCATTGCCAAGGGGTAACAGTGCTGCACGCCACGCGTTACCATGGTATGGAGATTGTGATAGCTGATCCACATGGACCCACCCGAGGCACACACAGCACCTGTGCGCGGATGGGAAATCAATTCTTTCGGAAGCTGGGCATCCTCTACCGCCTGGACAAAAGCACAATAGGCAAAAACGCCGTGGGGAGGCATGGAACGAAGAAGCGCTCTTGAAATCCGATAGCGCTTAGGATAAACCCAGTCGTCACAGTCTAGAGAGGGAAACTCAAACCCCTTGATCGATCCTAACAATTTCACCGGGATTTGCGGGTTCTCAAACTCTGGCCAGCGTTCGATCCCGTGAATCCCTTCCCGAAGGCTTCGCTCCACCGTGGACCGGTCGTTCCCGATACTGGTAATAAACCCGAGCCCCGTTACTACCACTCTTCGCATGGTGGGGGTTCGCATAGGCTTTCGCAGAAAAGCTTCCCCTCCGCCCACTACTGAACCCTGCTTAGCTAGCTGACGGGTCAGTAGCTTGGGGACCGAGGGCCTCATTACCCTCGTCCTTCCCTAGACCCGGAGATTCCCCAAAAGCTAGGGTCAGTCTTTCCATACGCGCCACCCGTTCTCCACCTGCCGAGACGACAGCTGAAAAAACCGCCACGGGAGGGCGGAGTCGCACAAGCGTAGCTTGGATTTCCAGTAGCGCCTTGGGTGCTGTTTGGCGATAGAAATGGGCCTCCTCCACCGAAAGAAACAAAAGTTCATGACCTCCGATGGCCCGGCCTACACGCCCAGGCCCGCACTGGAGGAGCCACAGGCAAGCGGCCTGCCCGGCTGCTTCAAAGACGATCGAAGCCGGGGTTAACGGTCGATTCTTAAAATGCCCCTCAAAGAAAAACTCATCCCCTTTGAGCAAGTACCGAGCCTCCACCCGCTCCCCCTCCACAAGGGCTTCGTCCAGAAAAAGGAAAGGAGGTTGCTGGGGTAAAACCAGAGCGATTTCCTCTCGGGAAAGCCTCTGCCCCTTGCCCTCCGCACCGGCCCCAGAAAGTTTTTGTTCCAAAAACCGGTCCACATCACCGAGCGTCCGCAAGTTTCTTAGCTCGGCATCCTCCACACGAATGCCTAGCGATTCTTCTATCGTGAGCACAACTTCCAGCATCGTGAGAGAATCGATCCCTAAGTCTTCCACCAGTCGCAAATTCCGGTCCGCACGACTTAAATCCACCTTGTTTTCCGGGGGCAGGTAACGCTGCAAGATTCCCCGGATCGCAATCGGAACGCCGCTAAGGTCACCCATTTGACGGAATCGCAGCACCGCTTCCACTGTTTCGGGGCTGCACCGCTTGAGGGATGTGCGAATCTGTTCTAGTTCCTGTTCGCTCAATGGATCGGCCATGATCGGAAAATCACTCTATCACCCATCTTTCCCAAAGAAAGGAGTTGTGTCGTTTTTTGTAGCCACGGGTTACACCTTGGGTAAAGGAAAAAGAAAGGGGGCCGTTGCATAAAATTGTTCTCGTAACTCATGAGTTCCACCCCTTCTGCGGTGGAGTAGCGACCTATTGTGAGGAGCTTGCCCGGGCGTTTGCCCGGATGGGGCAGCCCATTGAAGTTTGGACGCTAGGACAGCCTCAAGAAGGACCTGGGGCTCTGCCAGTCCAGATTCGCCGTTTCGGTGGACGTCCCAGTTTAAGGATCCAAGATCTTGCCCGCTTGCTTTGGGGTGTGAAGACGGAAGCTCCCCGGAAGCCCGCGGAAACTCTTTGGATCCTCGCAAGCTACGGTGCTCAGCTCGTTTGGCTTTGGTCGCTCCGGCTGGGTTGGGTTCCACGAAACTCCCTTTGGATTCCGATTTTTCACGGGTCTGAGCTTTTGCGCTACCGCCGAAAGCCTCGATGGCATGCGCTCTGGCAACAGATCCCTCGCCCCGTTTCTGTAGGCGTCGTTTCTCGCTTCGTGAAGAATCTTTTTGAGGCGACGTTCCCGAAGCTATCGACTCCCAACCAAGTTCTCTGGGTCCCCGGAGCCCCCAGGCATGAGATGCGCAAGCTAGCGGAGTCGTCAGCCCTGTTCGAGATACCAGACGAGAACCCCTACGTTGTCTTAACCGTAGGTCGGCTTCATCCCCGTAAGGGCCACCTGGAAGTCGCCCAAGCCCTGGGTCGCCTTCCGCCAGTTCTCAAAGAAAAAACGACCTACCTTGTAGCTGGCCCTGCTCAACAAGATTCCTTGCGCTCCCTCCAAGCGTTGTGTCAGAAAACCTGTGTCAACTTTCACTACCTTGGGAAAGTTTCCCCGGAGGACCTCGCCACAATTTACCGGCGGTGTCAGGTTTTTGCGATGGCGAGTCGACAACTTGGCATGAGCGTCGAGGGATTGGGGCTCGTTTACCTGGAAGCGGGACTCTGGGGCAAACCGTCGGTCGGATATCGAACCGGAGGAGTAGAAGACGCGATCCTTCACGAACAAACCGGCCTTCTTGTTCCAGAAGGGAACGTGGAAAAGCTCGCCAACGCCTTGGAAAGACTGCTTAGCTCCCCGTCTCTCCGACAAAAGCTCGGAGCCCAGGCGCGAAAGCATGCCCTCCAGTTTTCCTGGGAAAAAACGGGCGAAGCGCTTCTCTGTGCTCTCCAGCCCAAACCGTCCCGCTTTTAAAGAGTTAATCCAAAGTTCCTGCGTTTTCCGTGCCACGGGTCCAAGCCCAATAGCCTTTCTTGCGCGTGCCAACCCAAGAGTGCGTTCCACGGTCACACGACTCCTTGGAATATTTGCCAAAGGAGCACTTGCGATTTCCAAGATCCCATGGGTCGTCAATATCCCCAAAGTCCCTGCATCCCTAACGGGGTCTCTCCAGGCAGCTTTTCTTAGGGGATCTCCGGGGAGCGCCGGCAAAGCTGCCTTGGTCCCTTCGAACCGGATGCAAAAACGCTAGCCACGGGGAACGTACTCCAGGGGAAAGGAATGCCTAGGTCTCCCCCTGACGGGAGGCTCTGACTGGAGCGACGACCAAAGCCGAAGGGGTACGGGAACGTACCGAGGGTCTTCGCCATATCCAGTAGAGGACAGGATAAACCAAAAGCTCAAGCACCGCAGAGGTGAGAACTCCCCCTACCATGGGAGCTGCTACTCGCTTCATCACATCTCCTCCAGTCTGTGTTTCCCAAAGGATCGGGAGTAAACCAAAAAGGATTGTGCAAACGGTCATAAGCTTCGGCCGGAGCCGGCCTGCCGCGCCTTCGAGTATCGCCTCTCGAAGATCGTCACTGCAACGCATCAGCCCTTTTTGGATGCGCATCCGGTAGGCTTCCTCAAGATATAAGAGCATGACCACTCCCGTTTCTGCGTCCAGTCCAGCCAACGCAATCAGTCCCACGGCTACAGCAACACTCAAGTTGAAGTGGAGGAAAAAAAGAAGCCAGAACGCCCCTACCAAAGAGAAAGGGACGGCCAAAAGGACCAGGCCTGATTCCACTAGAGAACCGGTATTGGTATACAGAAGGAAAAAAATAACAAAAATAACAATAGGAATGAGGAGGGAAAGCCGTTCCTTTGCGCGCTGGTAATATTCGAAGTTTCCCGACCACTGGACGTAATAACCCGGGGGAAAGGAGACGGTTTGTGCAATCCTCTGGGATGCCTTTTGGACATAACCTACTAGATCCGGATCCTCCGTGTCGACAAAAACAAAGTTTACAAGCTTTCCATTTTCGCTGCGGAGGGACGGTGGGCCTGACCGAAACTTGAGGCGTGCAAGGAGAGAGAGGTTGACGCGGTTCGTCCAGCCTCCTCCCTGTGCTCCCTCTTCCTGGCCCTCCATCCCATTTTTCGGGGGGAGCAAGGGTTTTGGCTGGCGAGTCGGAATCCAAAGTTCTCCGATCCGCTCGGGATAATCTCGGAAACTGCGGACCACTCGTACCGTCACAGGGTAACGCTCCCTGCCTAGCACCATGGTCGTGACGGGATTCCCTCCGAAGGCGTATTCGAGCGTTTTTTGCACGTCTTCCACGGAGAGGCCGAACCGTGCCAAGGCATCGCGATCCAACTCTACATCGAGGAATCTGCCGCCCGACAAACGCTCGGAATAAACGCTTCGGGTTTTTGGGAAGGCGGATAGGGTTTGTTCGATTTCCGTGCCAAGCCGGTCCAGAACACGCCAGTCATCGCCAAAGATTTTAATGCCGAGAACAGAACGCATGCCCGTGGTCAGCATTTGAAGGCGGGTCTGAATCGGCATCCAAAAAATATTGGCCATGCCCGGAAAGCGAAGTCTTTGGTCCATTTCCGCTAGGAGTTTGTTCCATGTCATACCTGGTCTCCACTGGCTTTTGGGCTTCAACGAAACAAGGGTCTCTACCATGGAGAGAGGAGCCGGATCGGTTGACGTCTCTGCCGCCCCTACTTTACCAAACACATGATCCACTTCAGGAAATGTTCGGAGGATTTCATCCTGGATCTGGAGAATTCGCGTGGCTTCTGGCAACGCAATCCCCGGAATCCCCGTAGGCATGTACAGAAGGGTACCCTCATCTAGCGGAGGCATGAACTCCGCTCCTAAGTGGGTAATAGGAAAGTACGCAGAAGCCAAAATGGAGGCAGCCATTCCCAACGTTGCCCATGGATGTGCAAGAACCCAACGAACGATTGGTAGGTAGAGCCGTTGCGACACCGTCGAGATCGGGTTTTGCGTTTCCGGGCGAATCCTGCCACGAATGAGCGCCTGCATGAGTACCGGAACCAAGGTTACCGAGAGAAGAGAGGCAAAGAGCATCGAAAAGGTCTTGGTAAGAGCGAGCGGCCGGAAGAGACGACCCTCTTGAGCCTCTAGACCTAAAATGGGGAGAAACGACACGGTCAGCACCAACAGGGAAAAGAAAAGAGGCCGGCCGACGCGTTGGGCCGCTATGAGAATGGCTTCTTTTCGCTTTGCCTCCGTAAGGCCCCCGGTACCCTCGGCCTCTCTTTCGATCTCCTTGTGAGCTGCCTCGACCATGACGATGCCGGCGTCCACCATCGCACCAATGGCAATGGCAATGCCACCTAACGACATGATGTTGGCGTTAAGATCGAAGAAAGAAAAAGGGAGAAAGGATAGAACGATGGCCGCGGGAAGAAAAAGGATGACTACCAGAGCGCTGCGAAAGTGCCAGAGAAAAAGCGCGCACACACCAACGACAATAACGCTTTCCTCCACAAGCTTGCGGCTGAGCGTGTGGATGGCCCGCTGAATGAGCTCAGAGCGATCGTACACTGGGACAAGTTTGACCCCGGACGGAAAAGACGGTTCTAATTCACGGATTTTTTTTCGCACCCCATCAATGACCCGTAACGCATTCTCTCCCTGGCGCATGATGATAATTCCACCCACGCACTCGCCTTTGCCGTCGAGCTCTGCCGCGCCGCGCCGGGGAGCGGGTCCCAAGGTCAGGTACCCTAAATCCTCTACCCGGACGGGAACCCCATTGGGAGTCACTTTGACTACCGTTTTTCCCATATCCCGCAAGGACCGAAAGTACCCGCGACCTCGAAGGATTTGCTCTGTGGTATTGACCTCGAAGGTCCCTCCCCCCACATCCCGATTACCGTTTTGAATCGCCTCTACCACTTCCAGAAGCGAAACCCCATAGACGGAAAGCTTTTTGGGATCCAGCTGAACCTGGTATTCGATCACGTAGCCACCCACCGAGGCGACCTCTGCGACTCCCGGGACTGAATTGAGAGCAAAGCGCAAGGTCCAGTCCTGGAACGAGCGCAGTTCCGCAAGAGTATGACGCCCCGTCTCATCGACCAAAGCGTACTCAAACACCCATCCCACACTGGTTGCATCCGGTCCTAGACGAGGCTGGACCCCGGGGGGCAAATTTCCTAATAGACCGGCGAGGTACTCAAGCACCCGGCTTCGCGCCCAGTAGAGATCAGTTCCATCCTCAAAAATCACGTAGACAAAGGATTTTCCAAAGGTGGACTCTCCCCTCACCCAGCGCACTCGTGGTGCACCAATGAGTCGCGTGGAAATGGGATAGGTAACTTGGTCTTCTACCAGGTCTGGGCTTCGCCCAGGCCACTCGGTATAGATAATGACCTGAACATCGGAAAGATCCGGGATCGCGTCCACAGGAACCCGGAGCATCGCAAACGCACCGAGCCCAAGCAAAAGCAAGGTACCCAAAACGACGAGAACGGGGTTCCGAACCGAGCTTTTGATCCACGTTTCCGGATTCACCATTCCCTCAAGTCGGATTAGTGACGGTGCATCGGCATGCCAGGCATGCCGCGCATCTGACCGGAACGATCCTCCGGAGGACGAGACTCTGGTTCCCCTTTTTTTTCCTTTTCTCCAGAAAGTTCCCAACTCCGAAGGACTCCTTGCACCTGGGCTTCCGCATCCACGAGATAATTGGCCGAAACGACGACCTGTTCCCCGGGCTCAAGTTGTCCTTTGCGAACCAGGTAAAAATCCTCAAAAGGTCCCTCTACCTCAATGGCCTTGGGTTCTAGGTGCCCTCCGCCACGGTCGACAAAGACAAAGAATTTGTCCCCCGTCGGGACGACCGCACTGGCAGGAACAGCCAGTGCTGTCCCATAATCGAATTGTCCATGGGCTTCGGCATACATTCCGGGACGAAGCCGGTGGCCGGGATTGGAAAGAACAAAACGAACTCGAAAATCCCGCGTCTCTTCGGGCAAGTGGGGATAGATAAAGTCAAGTCTAGCTTTCCTTGATTCGCCCGGTAATGCCGGGAAAGTCAACGTGAACGATTCCCCCGGCCGCAGCCAACGCCCTTGATCTTCAGGAAACTGAGCCTCGACCCAAACCCTTGAAAGATCAGCAATTCGCAAAAGCGTTTGGCCCGCCTCAAATCGTTGACCCTCCACTACGCGCTTCTCATGGATGTGCCCGGTAACCGGAGCCTTAAGATCAAACGTCGGCCGGAATCCATGGCCGGTCTGAAGGTCGATTTCTGAAATCGCCCACGCTTTCTTTTCCAGTTCTCGAAGATCCTCTTCCGAAAGATCCCACACGCGTATCTGGTTGCGTACCCTTTCAAACGCTTGCTCCAAAAGGACAGGATTATTCATCGGAAAAAGGACGCTTCTCCGCCAGGCGCGATAGGCGCGAACGTAACGAACCTGAGCGTCCACCCAACCTTCCGCAAGGATGGTGGCCAAAATCTCCCCTTTTTTCACAAATTGTCCTACGTAGTTGGCGTAGAGCTTGAGAACGTATCCGGGTGCGGCCTTTACGTTAATATCATAAAGAAGCGGTTCGGCTACCGTGACCAAACCTGGAGCCGAAAGAACGCGATGCAAGTGTCGACGCACAACCGGGGCGAATCGCACGCCAATGACTTGAAGTCGTTCCGGAGAAATCCACACCGTGCCCGCCACTTCTTTGGGAACGGACGAAGATTCTTTAGAGGAAGGACGGCTCGCCGATGGCGCCATTGACGTAAAAACGGGGACGAGGTCCATTCCACAAATCGGGCACTTGCCCGGCTTCGGGGAACGAACACTTGGATGCATGGTACAGGTGTAGTAGCTGGGCTGGGCGTCCGAAGTAGACTCAGAGCTAGCCCTGGCTATAGGGGCAATGACAAGGAGTGTCAGGCAAAGAAATCGTCCATCCCAGAGTCTCAGCCCCTTCTTGGGTCGCCTCATAAGGTTGGAGTGTTTTTTTATTTAAAACCCGTTTGGTCCTTTTTCCCTCGGGGTTTTGTTACCGGCCCAGCACAGAAGTTTCTTTTTTTGATTTTCCGACGAGGGATAAGCAAAGGAGCTGGGTTATACTGGTAACGATGGGAGCAAAACGCCCTGACCCCTCTCCCGTCTCTTCCTTGCTCCGCCAGTGGCGCAGCGAGCCAGAGATTGCCGATCAGGTGTTTCGGGAGGGTGTCTGGAGAAAGATTGCGCTTAGGGAACTTGAAAGTGTCAAGCCACTGAGCTCCCTGCGACTCTCCCTAGCCAGCGTATCCGTTGGGATTTTGCTTGCAACCATGATAGGCTTGGCCCTGGGAGAACTTACAGCAAACCAATTGCGGAAACGCGAGCTTTCGCAAAGCCTGGAGCAGTACCTTACTGCGGTAGATCCCTATCGGCTGGCGGAGTTATCCAAACCATGATGGTGCGCAAAGTTGCTTTATGCATTTTTCTCGGGGTGGCATTGGGATTTCTAGCCGGATTTGTAGACGGGCAGAAGCGACCGGCTTCCAAAGGCCTTCCATTGGAGACTCCGGAGCTTCTTTGGATAAGCCATGAGTTTCCTCTCCAACCGGGTCAACGAGAGAAAATTGTGGCGATTCATCGAAAATACTGTGCTGGTTGTCAGACGCGTTGCCAGCGTATCTGTCTCCTTCATCGAAGGATTCGGGAGGCCATGGAGCAGCCCGTCCTGGAAAAGGACAAACTGGAAGCCCTTTTGGATGAGGAAGCTAAACTCCGAAGAGAGTGCTGTGGGGAGATGCTTTCCTACTTTGCGGCCGTTGGCCAGGAGCTTGGCCCCGAACATGGGCGTCGCTATCTTGCTTGGGTTCTTCCTCGGACCTTGGCTGGCTTGGGTCCTGGGGGAGGAAGAGTAAAAGAACCGACCCAAACACGCTAATGAATCTCTCTGAACGAGCCCTCGCTAGACCGCACGACCCTCTGGTTTCCCTTCATTTTGTACCCTCCAAGCAAGCCCTTGGGAAAACTGACCTTGACTGGGCCTGTATGGCGCGACTAGCGCAAGGGGACAAACGAGCTTTGGACGAGCTCATGTCACGGTGGCAACGCCCGGTCTTTGGGTTTCTCCTCCGGCTGGTCGGTAACCAAGAGGATGCCTTAGACCTTGCACAAGAAACCTTTGTTCGTCTTTATCGGGCAAGGCAAACGTACCGACCCTCCGCCCCGTTTTCCACTTACCTCTTTTCGATCGCCGCGAATCTTGCCCGGAATTTTTTACGGTGGAAACGCCGGCACAAATCTTATGTCTGTCCCGGTAAGGAACCTAACATGGGTTCCTCCAGCGTTGAGGAGATCATAGACGAAACGCCTTCGCCCCGGGAACAACTCCACCATAACGAACGGGAGAAGGCCATTCGCGACGCCGTGCTAGCACTCCCCCCGGCAATGCGCGTTGTTCTGGTCCTTTTTGAATACGAGGATCTTTCCTACCAACAGATCGCGCAGATTCTTGGGATGAGTACCAAGGGAGTGGAGTGTCGCCTGTATCGGGCACGACACATTTTGAAACGAAAACTTCGTACTTTCCTTGAGGAAAAAGAAGGATCCTAGCCCCTTGGGATCGGTTTGGATGAGGGGGATGCCATCACAGATGGGTTATCCGCCACAAATCTCGTCACATCCGGCGGGTAACCCCGTCATGGGAAAAGGAAAAAGAACCTTTCTTTCCACAGGCTCCACAAGCCATCTGGCTCCCGGCAGGTCTTGCTTGTCCTTTCCCTTAGCTGGTGCCATGTGACGCGCGTTCCCCGGAGGTCAACCTCACTCCCGATAGCGGGGGCGACAAAACAGATTAGCTTGCAGAGAGGAAAGATGGGGTAACCAAAAACCCAAAAAAGCATGCGAGGAAAGTTTTGTGAGCAAACCAAAGCTATGGTAGGATCCCTAATAACGGAAATGAAAGGAGGGTTTCATGGATGGTGCGGTCAATCGTGAGAAACTCTTTTCCGATCTTCGGGCTCTTGTCGAGGACGCAAGGTCTCTTGTGAAAGCCTCCACGGAGGAAGTGAAGGAAAAGACTCGGGATGCGTGGGACCGCATGCGGCAAGGGGCCGAAAAGATTCGGGAATACTGGTCCGGGGCCGAAGAGACTTTGACACAGAAAACCCTGGAAACAGCTAAGCAAACCGATAAGACCATTCGAGAACGACCCTATGAATCGCTCGTAGTAGCCTTTCTGGCTGGACTGCTGCTGGGCATTGTTGTCGCTCGAAAATAACCCCTACAGGAAGCCCTTTTGGGAAAAGAAAAGGCTTGACCGAAAGCAAGCAAACGCAAAAGACTTCTCGGTCATCCTCAGGATCAGCCCAGGCAGGAGTCCTCGAGAGAGACCTTTCGTTTGAAGAGAGGGGGTTTTATGGATCCTTCCATTCATAAGGAGAAGCTTGCGCAGGATCTGCGGGAGCTCATCCGAGACGCAGAGGACCTGTTACGGCTCACCGCCAACGAAGTGGGTGACGCTGCCCGGGATTTGCGGGAGCGCCTGTCTTCCAAGATCTCAGAGTTACGAGGGGATCTAGGGCAGGTAGAAGATACGCTACGGGAACGTGCCGCAGCGGGTGCACGCGAGACCGATCGGCTCATTCGGGAGCATCCGTACGAGTCGGTTGCCGTCGCTTTTGTGGTCGGCTTCCTTTTGGGCGTGGTTGCGGGTCGGAGGTAATGGGCCAAGCTGCCTCAGGTCCTCGTGAGCCCACCGGAACCGGCCGATCGGTGTGTTCTCTTCTTTTTGAGCTTCTGCGTTGTCGGTTGGAACTTTGGTCTCTTGAGCTTCATGAACATCTTCTTGAGTTCTTTCTATTGGTCCTTTTGGGGTTTGCGTGCGTTTTTGTGCTTTTGCTAGGGCTCATGATTCTCACGGTCGCGTTTGTTTTCCTTGTGTGGCGCGACCCTGGCACGCGGCTCTTGGGTCTCTTTTCCATCGGGCTCGTCTATTGTTTGCTGGGCGTGGCCATCGGCGTTAGCGCCCGCTCGGTTTGGAGGCGGATTCGCTTTCGGCTTCCCTTCTCTGAAGTCCTTGGTGAGCTGGAAAAGGACCGACAATGGTTGGAGACTCTTTTCAAGAAATAGAAGCTCGCAAGAAGCGCTTGATCGCCGAAAGCGAAGCCCTGCGCAAGGCGCTGGAAGACAAGTTGCGCCCCTGGAAAGCCTATCTTTCAACCGTTGATCGCTGGGGAAGATGGGCTTCGAACAATAAAGAGCTTTTGGCCTTTCTTTCGGGCTTGGCTACCATCGGGTGGTTCAAGCGGATTCGACCCATCCGAAGGCTTCTCAGGTCGTTGGAGTGGGGCCACAAAATCTGGTGGCTGTACCGTGGGTTTTCACTTTTGCGAAGTTTTTTTGCCCGCCAGGCAGGAAAGTAACTCCCTTTCCCATGAGAGGTTAATCACCCAGAGGTACTCAAAAGGGAAAAGCCCGTGGCCTCCTAGATTCCTGATCCTGGCTCCTGGCTCATCCAAAAGCCAAGCGGGGAGGATAGCTCCACGGCGAGTTGCAAAAGCTTTTCCAAGCACTCTTCTCGTGTCTCTTTGTGCGTTTCAAGGACAAGCTGGGGGTTCTGCGGGGGTTCATAAGGGGCGTCGATTCCGGTAAATCCCGTAATTTCGCCGCTGCGTGCCTTCTGATACAACCCCTTAGGATCTCGCTCCTCACAAATTTCCAGAGGAGAGGACAGATAGATTTCGGCAAATGGGATCCCGGCTGATTCGCAGATTTCTCGGGCCTTATTGCGATCGACGCGATACGGAGAGATGAAGGCCGTCACCACCACAAGCCCCGCCTCGGCCATGAGCCGGGCAACCTCGGCCGCACGCCGGATATTTTCCGCTCGATCCTTTCGGGAAAAACCCAGATCGCAACACAGGCCGTGACGCAAGTCGTCCCCATCCAAAACAAAGGCAGCGATACCCCGCTGGAATAAAGCCTGTTCAAGAGCCAAAGCCAGGGTGGACTTGCCGGATCCGCTTAGCCCGGTCATCCAAAGGACAGCTCCACGATGGCCGAAGTGACGAACCCGAGTCTCCTGATCGACCCCATCCCCCGTCCAAGAAATGTAGGAACTTTCCACGGATTCCCGGGGAATCGAGGGATACTGCGCCCCAAAGATCACCCCTCCACCGGCGATCCGTTGTCCATCAAAAAGGACAAATCGCCCCGTTTCCCAAATATGGTCGGCGTTGTCAAATGCCAGGGGTCGTTTGGTACGAAGGGTCACCTCGGCGACCTCATCCCGGTAAATTTCCAGTCGTGGACCAACCGTTTCCTCCAAGCTTGAGGAGTCCCACACCCGGTGGATAGTAACCAGCGACGCTTCTACGGCTTGGCAAGCTAAGCGAAGTTCCACCTTTCTTTGGATGCGCAAAGGAGACGAACCCAGCCAAAAGATCCGCGCCGGGAATTGCTTGGCTTCAATCGGCCCTTTTCCGGGATGGGCGGCTAGCTGGCCTCGCTCCACATAGATCGGGTCTTTCAGCGTAATAGCCGTAGACTTTCCCGCCACCGTCCGTTGTGGAGCAATTGTGGCTCCCCACTCCTCAATGGATGCAACGGTGGCTCGCTTGCGATCAGGCCAAAAAACCAGTTCATCTCCCACCGTCAAAACGCCGGATTCCACCCGTCCCACAATCACACGCCGGTCTTGGAGCCGGTAGACATCCTGGACATTGAAACGCAGGGGCAGGTTCTCCCTCCCTTCCGGGTGGGGTAATTGATCGAGCGCTTGAAGGAGAGTCGGGCCCACATACCATGACATCTGAGAACTGGGGCAAGAAATATTGTGACCCTGCTTGGCACTCACCGGAATGACCATCCAAGGCTCTCGCTCGAATCTCTGAAAAAGACCCAAAATCTCCCTTTCCCTTTCATGGAAGGCCTCCTGGGCAAATCCAACAAGATCCATCTTGTTCACGGCAACGAGGACCTGGTGCACCCCCAGCAGCTGTAACAGGCAAACGTGGCGGCGTGTCTGTTCCCCAATTCCAAAGGAGACATCCACCACGAGCACAGCGGCTTGAGCACGAGCCGCCCCGGTCACCATGTTTTTGAGAAACTCCCGGTGACCTGGCGCATCAATAATGAGATAGCGCCGCTTGCCGCTTCGAAAGGGAATCTGGGTGGTTTCAATGGTGACGTTTTGCGCTTGTTCTTCCAGGAAGGAATCCAGAAGGAAAGCGTATTCAAACTCTACCCCTTCGGCTTCCGAAGCTCGGCGAGCCGCCTCCATCCTTGCGTCAGGGATCGCCCCGCATTCCCAAAGGAGCCTGCCGATCAACGTGGACTTTCCATGGTCCACATGACCGACAAACACCAGCGACAAGGGTTCAGTTTCCCACACCCGTTTCCTCCTCAGATTCCCTTTGTTGGGGTTGGCCCTGGGACCGGTTCCTCTTTAGAGGAACCCTTTGGCCCGAAGTTTCTGCATTGCATTGCGCTCGTAGTGGTCCTGAGCGCGACCGGCACGTTCCGGAACGCGCGTTTGGATGAGCTCCTCAATAATATCATCGACGGTGGTGGCGGTGCTCGGAACAGGATGGGTAATGGGGGCACATCCCAGGGAGCGGAATCGTTTCCCCTCCCTGGCAAAATAGAGCTTTGGAATAGGAATTTTCTCGCGCTTGATGTACAGCCAGACATCCAGTTCCGTCCAGTCAAGGAGAGGTTGTACCCGAACATGCTCCCCAGGGGCCAACGAAAAGGCAAACTGGTTCCAAAACTCAGGGGGTTGATCCTTGTAATCCCATTCAAAATCCGGGTTGCGAGGCGAAAAGTAGCGTTCCTTCGCCCGGGTGGGATCCTCGTCCCTGCGAATTCCCGTAATGAGGGCATCCCACCGGTAGTTTGCCATCGCCTGCTGGAGAGCAACGGTTTTCAGTTCATGGGTGACAGTCACGGGGTCGTGGGTTTCATATCCGACCCCCCGAGCGCGTGCCTCCTCATTGACGACCACAATCAGTTGGAATCCGTAGTAACGCTGTGCCCATTCCCGGAATTCAATCATCTCGGGAAACTCATACGTTGTGTCGATATGGATCACGGGAAAGGGAATCCGGCCACAAAAGGCCTTCATCGCCAGCCAAAGGAGGGTGTTGGAATCCTTGCCCATCGACCAGGGCATCGCAGGATTGCGAAAAGCGTGGTAGGCCTCACGAAGGATATAGATGCTTTGTGACTCGAGCCGGTCCAAATGGGTCATTTTCCTATAGAGTGGGTAGATTAGCCTTTTTGGCAAGTCTCGATATCGACCGTTCCCTGGACTTCTTTGGAGATCCTGGAGTCCTCCCCCGGAAAGCACGGGGGCAAAAAAGAAGCCTTTCTTTCCGTGTGACGGTCGCGCAAAGACCAAGGGCTTGTGTCTCGCGTCACCGGTTCCCAAGAGCGCCGAGAAACCTGGATCCCAAAAAGTGCGTATCGAGGCCCGTCGGAAGGTGGAAGAGCCTCCCTTTGCGTGGTATTTCTACTCACTGGCTCCGTTTGAGAAAAGAAGGACTCCCGTTTATGCCCTACGACGGTCTTGCCCAGTTTGTCCGCCGGCTGGAAGAAGAAAAGGAACTTGTCCGCATTACAGAGCCGGTCCGAACGGAGCTCGAAGTAACCGCCCTGGCCGATCGGGAAATGAAGACTCCAGGAGGCGGAAAGGCGCTCCTATTGGAAAGGCCGGTTCTCCCTTCCGGGCAAATGAGTCGTTTTCCCCTCCTGGTTAATGCCTTCGGGTCATGGCGGCGGATGGCTCTTGCGCTTGGGTGCGACAACCTGGAAGAGCTTGTCCAACGCATCCGCGCTCTTCTTACTCTTAAGCCACCGGCAACGATGGGCGAAGTCTGGCAGACCCTCCAAAAGGGATTGGAATTGTGGTCAGCCCGATCGTATTCTGTGAATCGAGCCCCTTGTCAGGAACTCGTTTCGGAGTTGCAGCCGGGTTCCTTGACTCTTGAAGATCTCCCGATCCTCAAATGCTGGCCGGAGGATGCCGGACCTTTTCTTACGCTTCCTCAAGTCTTTACCCGCGATCCTCTGTCAGGTTCCCGCAATGTGGGGATGTATCGCATGCAAGTCTACGACGGGAAAACCTGTGCGCTTCACTGGCAGCTGCACAAGGTGGGTGCCCGGCAATGGGAAACCTACAAGAAACTCGGGCAGCCCATGCCTGTAGCCGTGTGCTTGGGAGGCGATCCTGTGCTTACCTTCGCAGCAACCGCTCCCCTCCCTGATGGGATCGATGAGGTCCAGTTTGCTGGGTTTCTTAGAAAAAAAGCAATCCCAATGGTCAAATGTCGAACCATCGAGCTGGAAGTCCCGGCGGAGGCCGACATCGTGCTAGAAGGGTACGTGGACCCGAGCGAGCCGCTCCGGATGGAGGGACCGTTTGGCGATCATACCGGTTTCTATAGCCCGCCGGAACCCTACCCGGTATTCCACCTGTGCTGTCTTACCTGCCGAAAGGATGCGGTGTATCCCGCCACCATCGTGGGGATCCCACCTATGGAAGATTTTTACTTGGGAGGTGCTTCCGTCCGGTTATTTCTTCCCATCTTACAGGCAACCCTTCCGGAACTTGTGGATCTAGCGCTTCCTGCAGAGGGGGTGTTTCACAACCTGGTGTTTGCCAGTATTCGCAAGCGGTATCCCTACCAAGCCTACAAGGTGATGTACGCGCTTTGGGGAATGGGACAAATGATGTTCTCTAAGATCCTCGTCGTGGTCGATCAAGACGTAAACGTCCACGACACCTCAAGCGTTCTTTTTCACCTGGGTGCCAATATCGATCCGCAGCGCGATACGATCTTTGTCAAAGCACCGGCCGACGCCCTGGATCATGCTCCCAGCTTACCCAACGTGGGCTCCCACATGGGGATCGATGCGACCCGAAAGTTGCCAGGGGAAGGCTACTCCCGCCCGTGGCCACGAAAGGCTGAGTTACCCTCTTCGTTGCGGGAGGAAGTCTACCGCCGGTTTCCTCGGGCGTGGTAGAAGAAGGCAGAGAATTCCGGGAGACTACCCCGTTCATTGACAAAGACTCGGCTCCCTCCCTAGGCTACCGAAAAGTGGAGT